>NZ_JBMDIX010000049.1:0-34175 GCF_057808915.1 Rhodococcus sp. FG69
AAGAAAACCAATTAGCTATCGCATAGACGCTGGACTGCTATCGGGGGCCCAACCATCATCTCCCACGAAAGTCGATTTGCTCTCGAAACACGGTGCAGACGACGTTGTCATTTCGTCCGAAGGTATTGCCGAACAAATATTGGATCTCACCGACGGTGTCGGTGCCGACGTAGTTCTGGACAACGTGGGACTGGCAGAAGTCTTCGACGGCACCTTCAAGGCGTTGCGTCGACGAGGTCGCTACGTCATGACAGGGCAGCTGAGGCGCGAGAAAATCTCACTGTATCCAGCATTCGTATTCTTCAAGGAAGCGGTCTTGACGGGCTCGGCGTCGACGACTACGTCGAGTTTCCGCGGCTCGCTGGACCTCCTTGCCAGTGGATCCGTCCGACCGGTGACCCGCACATTCGCGTTGCACGACGCCAGCGCCGCACATCGAGCGGTCGACCGATCCGAGGTGCTCGGTCGAGCCGTACTGATTCCGTCCTAGCAGATCCGCACAAGGGCGGCAGGGAGCGGTGCGGGTTGTCTGTCAGGAGCAACCCGCACCGACCAATCACTCGCGTGAGGACCAGCGCTCGAGAACCGTCTGCGTGCTTTCGTTGCTCCTCGGCTCCTGTACCTTGCTCGGCGTCCTGTCGAACCGAGGCGATGGTGCCGGCTGGAGTACACCGTCGATTTCGATGTACGTGCACCGCGCGACGTTGTGTGGATGTGCTGCAGCTTCCTCCATACTGAACACTCCCGTCGCACAGGCCTGGGTGCCGTCGAAGGCATCGACCCACTCGTCGAACGTCCTAGACGCAACAGCTTCGGCAAAGAGCAATTTCATTGCCGGCCAACGTGACCGATCGAATTGCGGTGCCAGCAAGTCAGGGTCGATACCTAAGACGTCGACCAATTCGCGATAGAATTTCGGCTCCACCGACCCGAAGGCCATGTGACGACCATCCTTCGTGGTGTACACCTCGTAGAACGGGGCACCCGTGTCGATGACATTTGTTCCGGGCGGGTCGGTCCACGATCCGCGATCCATCCAGCCCATGATCGAGGTCATCAACAGAGCCGTCCCATCGAGCATCGTGGCGTCGACCGTTTGACCTTTGCCCGAGCCCACTCGTTCGAGCAACGCCGACAGCACGCCTACGACCAACAGCATTCCGCCGCCGCCGAAATCGGCCAACAAATTCAATGGCGGCAGGGGACGTTCGCCCTCTCGCGCTATGTAGCGAAGAGCGCCGCTGAGCGCCAGATAATTGACGTCGTGGCCCGCGGCGTGCTTCAGCGGCCCGGTTTGTCCCCAGCCGGTCATCCGAGCATAGACGAGGCCGTCATTGCGCAGCTGGCATTCAGTCGGTCCTAGGCCGAGTCGCTCCATCACTCCGGGCCGGAAGCCTTCGAGCACCACGTCGGCCTTGGCGATGAGCGACAGTGCACGTTCTCGGTCACCGGCATCTTTGAGATCCAGCTGAATCGCTGACCTGCCTCGCCAGATCGGAGTTTTTCTGTCGGCCATCCAGGCGATGTCCTCCGAGTCCGCCGAAGGGGCGCTCGTCGGCGGATCGATGCGGACAATGTCGGCACCCATGTCGGCCAACATCATTGCTGCAAAAGGAACCGGTCCCAGACCTGCCATCTCGACGATTCTTACACCTTGCAAAGTGCCCATCAGTATGTTTCCCTCATCGTCGTGACCCCTTCATCACAAGGGGTTGTCGTTACCCGATCAAGTGAATCGACGGGGAAGTCATCTGTCGATCATGGCCGAGCTCGCGAAAATCGATTTGTACTCCAGGTAATTCGACAACGCTTCCGGCCCGAGCTCTCGCCCGATTCCGCTGTCTTTCATTCCCCCGAACGGAGCGCCCAGATCGAGATTGTAGTAGTTGATGCCGATCGTCCCGGTTCGTACGCGTCGCGCAACCTGCAGGCCCCGATCCTCGTCCGCGGTCCATACCGAGCCGGCGAGACCGTAGTTGCTGTCATTGGCAATGCGAATCGCCTCGTCGTCTCCGTCGTAAGGAATGATCGCAAGAACGGGCCCGAATACCTCTTCCCTCGCCAAAACGTCGGAATTGTCGACGTCCGCGAACACGGTCGGTTCCACGAACCAGCCGCGGCTGATTCCTTGCGGTGTTCCACCGCCGGTGATCAGGCGCGCGTCGCTGGCGTTTCCCGCCTCGATGAAGTGGCGAACACGGGCGAGCTGGGACTCGCTCGCCATGGGTCCACACGTGACTGCCGGGTCGAGGGGATTTCCCACGGTCATGCTGGACGCGTAGGCTGCGACAGCGTCGACAACCTCGTTGTATCGAGCGCGTGGGGCAAGAATTCGGGACTGTGTGGTACACGTCTGACTGTTGTTCATGAATGACGCGCCGCCAAGCCCTTCTACGAAGGTATCGAGGTCGGCATCGTCAAGCACGATCGACGCCGACTTTCCACCCAATTCCAACGTCACTCTTCGTATCAGTCTGCCGCACTCCGCCCCGATTGCACGCCCCGCTGCCGTCGATCCCGTGAAGGCGACTTTGTCCACGCCAGGATGCGACACCAGATAACCCCCGACCTCTCTGTCTGCAGCGACAATATTGAGAACACCCGGGGGAAGCCCTGCCTCGAGAGCTGCGTCGGCGAGAACGTAAGAGTCGAGCGAGGTTTCCGGGGATGGCTTGAGGACGGCTGTGCATCCTGCCGCGAGCGCAGGCGCGATCTTGGTCATGGCCAAGACCTGGGGATAGTTCCACGGCGTGATAGCAGCAACTACGCCTACGGGTTCACGGCGCACGATCGTAGAGCCGGACGGGCTGACGCGAGTCTCTTCCAGCGCGACATCGCGTATCCACCCGGCATACATGCGGAGTAGACCTGCGGGAGCAGCTCCGTTGAAGGCAGTGGACAGAGCTATTGGCATCCCGTTTTCACGGCTGACCAAGATGCTGGTTTCAGATGCGCGTGAATCGAGCGCGTCCGCGAACCGCATCATGGTCGCGGCCCTCTCTTCGGCCGACGAACGCCCCCACGGGCCGTGGTCCAAAGCTGACCGAGCCGCAGTGACGGCGGCGTCGATGTCGGCTTCGGTTCCGAGAGAGGCAGTTCCGAGAACGTCCCCGGTGGCGGCTTCCACAGCTCGGTGGGTACGTGTCGAAGCGGGACTGGTCCACACGCCGTCGATGAAGAAGGCAGTGCGGTCGGCATCAACCGTGCGGTCCGATGTTAAGGACATGGTTCCTCCTGTTGAGTGATTCAGAAATTATATATAATGAAGCGGAGCATGCGGGAGAGTTGCATCCCATATCTACTTAATATGCATGCGACAGTGCGTAGTTCGTATCGACCCGCATTTCCTCTCGTATCCGCTGTGAGAATATTCTATACTATCGTACACGAGGGAGTGACCCAAGACACAAGAGTTCTTGCGGGGCTGCCACCCGCGGCAGACGATTTCCGTTGCCGCGCCGGTACAGCAGTGCCGTGGCCTCGTAACGCCGAGAAGGGGCGAGAAACACATGAACGAACTGCACAACGACGATCGCTTGTTGAGGGGCCTCGAGATTATCGAGCTCGGGGAAGGGTTGACCAGCTCACTGTGTGGCCGGATGCTCGCCGATCTCGGTGCGACGGTTGTCAAAATCGAGCCACCAACGGGCGATTGGCTCCGGGAGTTCGAACCCCAGCGCGCAGGTGTATCGCTGGCATACCGGCAATGCTCGTTGGGGAAAACGGTACTGCGCCCTCCGTCCATGGAGGCTTATCAGCGAGCCGTGCAAAAAGCCGTATCGACAGCGGATGCCGTTTTCGACCATCCCTCGTCTCACGCTGACAAATCGGCGCTCACGTGGCTACGAACGACTGCAAGCATCGTGATGTGTACCATCTACGACGGCGGGTTCGGAGAGTCGACGCTGCTGGGCGAGAACGGCGTTCAGGCGACGACCGGCTTGTGCGGTTACCTGGGATCAGTACTCGAACAACCACGCAGCGTGCGAGCCGATGTTGCTGGGATTGCGGCGGCGACGTTTGCCGCGCAGGGAATTCTCGCGGCACTGTTGGCGCGTGGTAGAAGCGGAGTCAGCTGTAACGTCGAGGTGTCGACGACGAGAGCGATTGCAGCGATCAAGTCATTGACATGGGCAGCGCAGCATTCCCCCGACACGTGGACCGGCTTCCACTGCAACGCCGAAACAGGCCCAGTGCAAGGGCCCTACACTGCATCGGACCGACCGATTTCGTTCGATCTGGGTGGCGTCGACATGCCGGACTACCGTCGACTCGCGGACGAACTCGGCCTCGACATCGACATGACCGGGCTTTCACCCTCGGACATCGCCGGTTTCGGCGATGATGCAGTGCGCTACAAGGCTGCAATCAACGGGGCCATTGCGAAGACAAGTGCACATGATGTCGGTCTTGCGGTTCAACGAGCCCGGGGCATCTCGGTGCCTTACACCTCGTTGGCCGATGTGACAGGCACCGAACAGATTCGATCACTGGACGCCTTCTACGAAATGTCCGGGCCCGATGACGTCGCGGTCAAGACTCCGATCCGAAGTGTCTCCGCTCCAGCGATCGAGAAATCGGCCCTCCGATCTGGCACAACTGAGAAGGAATTGTCGGCGACGGATGGTCCTCTCGCTGGGGTCACGGTCATCGACCTCGGAATTGCTGGCGTCGGGCCCTGGGGAGTAGCGCTACTTGCCTACTTGGGCGCGGAGGTCGTCAAGGTCGAATCTCCCGCAGGTGACATGATTCAACAGGTCGAACCAGATCAGAATGGGCACCGCACCACATATGCCGCGCTGAATCTGGGCAAACAGATTCGCGTGCTCGATCTCAAGACGACTGAGGGACTCGATGCACTGAAGCGAGCCATCGTGACCTCGGATGTCATCGCCGAAAATTTCAGACCAGGGGTTATGGCTCGACTAGGCCTCGACGCCAAAGAGATTTCGACCTTGAATCCACGGATCGTGAGCTTCAGTGCCACCGGTTATGGTGTCGAGGGGCCGCTTGCTGCGCGACGCGCAACTGACGGTCATATCCAGGCTCTGAGTGGATTTGCTGCAGCCAATGGGCGAACCGGCACACCGGAAGTACTTCGCTACAACGGTTTTCTCGATTTGTTGACGTCCACGATGAACTCACTAGGAATTGTTGCGGGCTTGCTGCACACACAGCGCACGGGCCGTGGAGCCAGAGTTACCAACACCATGCTCGGTACCGCCCTGTTCGCAGAACAGGTCGCACTGGCATCGGCTGTGGCCGGTATCGAGGAACCGACGAACCTCAGTGAACGAGCCGAGTACGCCCCGGCAGGGGCCTTCCCGACCAAGGATGGGTGGATCGCGGTCGACGTGCGGAACGATCGCGAATGGAAAGCGCTGCAGTCTGTCCTCATCCCTCGTGCCGGGGACTCGGCAACCGA
Source organism: Rhodococcus sp. FG69 (assembly GCF_057808915.1). NCBI lineage: Bacteria > Bacillati > Actinomycetota > Actinomycetes > Mycobacteriales > Nocardiaceae > Rhodococcus > Rhodococcus sp. FG69. The sequence goes on from NZ_JBMDIX010000049.1 coordinate 5,426, forward strand.
GAACTTCGAGACCAACTCGGCTCGCTGCAAGAACCGAGAAGCCCTGCGTCGATGGATCGAATCGAGAACGCGTCAGCTCCCCACCCGCGCTTGGGTTCTGCTGTTCGACAGGGTCGGTGTGCCGGGAGCAGCGTACACGCGAGACGCAGAGAACCTGGGCCGAGCAGAGGCGGGCGACGACAGTCTGATCGCGTCGACAAGCGACGAACTCTACGGGCCACTGTTCGTCGGATCCCCACCATGGGTGTTCTCCGATCTCGCCTGTTCGGTTCCTCCACCACCGCGTCCGTTCGAGGACACCTCGAACGGGACAAACAGAGTTGGAGCTGCACAGTGAGCGTCCATGTTTCCCATCATCCGGCCGTGCTCAGCGCGCTGACAGCTGCGTTACCCGACGGCCGCGTAATCGACGACGTCGACCTGATGAGTGCGTACACGCACGACGAAGCAGAGTGGGCACCCTTCGTCACGCCCGTTGCGGTGGTGCGTCCCCGGACGGAAGGTGAGGTGCAAAACGCGGTCAAGGTCTGCGCGGAGTTCGGAATCCCGATTGTACCGAGAGGGGGCGGAACCGGCCTGTCCGGCGGAGCGAACGCAACACCGGGTTGCGTCGTGATCGCGATGGACCAGATGAACGAAATCAAGGAAATAGACACAGACGAGCGACTAGCTGTCGTTGGCCCGGGCGTCATCAACCACGATCTACGTCAAGCATGTCTGGAACAAGGATTGTGGTACCCACCGGACCCATCCAGCGCAGCGTGGTCGAATATCGGAGGCAACGTCGCGACCAACGCCGGCGGAATCTGCTGCGTCAAATACGGTGTGACACGGGACTACGTGCTCGGCCTCCGCATCGTCACGGCCACCGGGGAACTGATCACGGTCGGCCGAAGAACAGCCAAAGGAGTGGCTGGTTACGACCTGGTCGGACTATTGGTTGGATCGGAGGGGACACTCGGCATCATTACCGAGATCACCGTGCGACTACTACCAGCTCCGTCTGCCTCCCGCACGGTCGCCGGATATTTCGATTCTCTCGTCGATGCGGGCCGCGCTGTCAGCGCCGTCTCGGCAGCCGGACTGACCCCTTCTGCCCTCGAACTGATGGACCGCCAAAGTCTGATAGCCGTCGACGAGTGGAAGAACATGGGCGTTTCGACCGAAGCCAATACGATACTGCTCAGCCGCAGCGATACACCGGGTGCGGAAGGCGAGAAGGAAGCTCTCGCCATCCTGGCCTGCTTTGAGCAGGAAGGCGCATCGTGGGCAGCGGTTTCGACTGACCCAGAGGAAGCTGAAGCGCTCTTCGAGGCGCGCCGCCTTGCTTATCCAGCAATGGAGCGTCTCGGACACGTAATTACCGAAGATGTGTGTGTGCCGAAAATGGCTCTGCCTGAGATGCTGGCCCGTATCGAGGCGATCGCGTTGAGGCACGACACCACTATTGCCAACGTCGCTCATGCCGGAGACGGTAATCTTCATCCGATGCTGCTCGTACGGCGTGGCGACGCAGGCGCCCGCATCCGTGCCGAATCGGCATTCATGGACATCATCACCGAAGCACTGGAATTGGGAGGCACCGTTACCGGTGAGCACGGGGTCGGACTGTTGAAGAAAGACGGTTTGGCACAGGAGCTTTCCGCTCCGGTTCTTGCTCTTCATCGTGCAATCAAGACCGCGATGGATCCGCTGGGGATACTCAACCCTGGCAAAATTTTCTGACTCGGTTTGCCCCGTAGTCGAGCCCGCCCCCGTAGTCGGGAGCGGGCTCGACTGGGCTCAGGGGCAGATCACCCTGCCGTTGGAGCGGTCGACGAGACGGTGTCCGTTTTCAGAGCTGCGAGCAGTTCTCCGCGCGCGCTGCGATACTTTTCGACGTTGTCTGTCTTGATGCTCTCGTAGCCACGCACCATGTCTGGCAACTCCGCGATAGAGACGGCGATACCGAGGGTGTCCGGAGTGAGTTGCTGCGCGAGGTCTAGCAGTGTAGCCGTGTACTCCGCTACCAAATCGCGCTCCAAACGACGGACGTGAGCGTATCCGAAAACATCCAACTTGGTGCCTCGGACGCGGCGCAACGCCACGAGGAGCCGTAGCGCAGGCCGGGAGCGGCGTCCAAAGGACAGCTTGTTCTTCATTCCCAGCGCTCGAAGAGCGGGCGGATGCAAACGCACGGCCGCCTTGTTTCGGCGTCCGAAATTCTCCTCCAGATGAGCCTCGAATTGAGGATCCAGGGCAAGCCTGGCAACTTCGTACTCGTCCTTGTAGGCCATCAACTTGTAAAGATAGCGTGCGGCGGCCTGGGTCAGTTGCTCTGAATCTGGAACAGCCGACTGCTCCATGACACGGACCTGTGCGATGGTCGTGCAGTACCGAGTCGCATACTCCTCGTCCTGGTAGGCCACGAGATCGTCGACCCGCGCCCGGAGCACGTCAACCAATGCGCCCGTTCGATTTTCGGTTACGGTACCGATCAGGTCGGTCGCAAACTGCGAGGGGAGCGCAGGAGCGCGCGTCGCGGTCTTCAGGTTGCGACTGTCGAGATCCTTCCGTAGTCCCTCCGGATCGCTGACCGCTTGGCGTCCGCGTCGGAACGCCTGCAAGTTGGTCGGTACCGACGCGCCGTTCAAAACAATTGCCTGCTCCATAGCGTCGGCACTCAGGGGTATCGTGCTGGCCTGAAACGCCGCACCGACTGCGATCATGTTGGAGTACTGCTCGTCATCGAACATATCTACGGCCAGTGCGCCTGGATCTAGATAATAGCTTCGTGCGCAGGCAGTCTCGATAGCCGTCTGAATTACTGTCCGGTCTGGAAAAGAGACAGCCGTGTCCACGATCATCTGACCTGTCGGGATCTCGGACGTAGAGACCACTGCGGTCGTGAGAGATCGAGATGCCACTTTCAAATTGCTTGGCTCTGTACCGACCAGCGAGTCACACACCACATACAGATCACATGATTCTGCGGCCACCTTGTTGGATTGTTCGGTGGAGGACCTGGAAATCTTGATGTCCGAGATCACCGCGCCCCCCTTCTGTGCCAAACCGGTCTGGTCGAGGCTGCGAACGCTGTGCCCATCCAAGATCGCAGCGGTGGCCAAGATCTGCGCGACGGTGATCACTCCGGTTCCGCCGACACCCATAATGCGGATATCGAAGGCATCGGTCTCCGTCCGGTCGGGAGACTGCAACTGAGCGCTATCGAGGTCTGTCATCGGAGCTTTCTTCTCCGCTGGGCCTGGCACTACTGTGACGAAGGACGGGCAATCGCCGTCGAGGCAGGAGAAGTCGAGGTTGCACGATGACTGGTGGATTTCGGTCTTGCGGCCGTACTCTGTTGCGACAGGTCGGACCGACAGGCAATTGGACTTCGATCCGCAATCACCGCACCCCTCACAGATTCGTTCGTTGATGACGACGCGCTCCGCCGGGGTCTCGACCGATCCTCGCTTTCGTTTACGCCGCTTCTCGGCTGCACATTCTTGGTCGTGGATCAGCACGGTGACGCCGGTTACCTCTGCCAACTCGCGTTGAACGTCAGCGAGACTGCTGCGGTCGCGGACTTGGACGTCCTTGGGAAGTTTGAACGATTTGACTCGGCGCTGGTCTTCGGTTGTTACGACGATCTTTGCTACGCCTTCGGCCTTGAGTAGCTGCACCAAGCGGTCCAATGGCATGCCACCGGTGGGGTCTTGCCCGCCGGTCATAGCAACGGTCGCATTGAAGAGAATCTTGTACGTGACATTGACTCCAGAAGCGACGGCTGCGCGCAGAGCCAAGCTTCCGGAATGCATAAAAGTACCGTCGCCGACGTTTTGAACGAAGTGGTCTTCTTCCAGAAACGGTGCCATCCCGATCCACTGGGCACCTTCTCCGCCCATCTGGGTGACGCCGAGAACGTCACCTGCTTGGTCCTCATCCATAACCAGCACCATCGCGTGGCAGCCGATTCCGCCTCCGACAATGGTGTTGTCATTGACCTTGGTCGATGAGTTGTGCGGGCAGCCGGAACAGAAATACGGTGTTCGGTTCATGATCGGCAGAGGGATGCGATGATTCCGTGGTCGATCGCGCCATCGTAGGACTGGGTCGATCTCGTATTGCTTACCAAGTCGGCGGGCGAGCCCGGTGGTGACGGCATCCACGTCGAGTTCTCCGTTGGCGGGAAACAGGGTCAGCCCAGACGAGTCGATCTTGCCGGTAACCATCGGAGCGTTCGCGCGGCCGTATAGTGCTTCTTTGACTGCGCTTTCGATGAACGACCTCTTCTCCTCCACCACTACGATTTCGGTCAAACCGTCCGCGAATTCGCAGATCGCACGCTGATCGACGGGATAGACCATTCCCAGCTTGAGAATACGAATGCCGAAGCTGTTGAGGTCGGAGTCGTCGAGTCCGAGCGTGGTGAGCGCATTGCGCACATCCAAGTACGTCTTGCCGCTGGCGATGATGCCGATCCGATCCGAGGTGCCCTGTATGACCGTCCGATTGAGTTGGTTGACGCGCGCATACTCAACCGCCCGCGGTAGGCGTTTGGTGATCTGACTTTCTTCCAGTGCCGCCAAGTTTGCACCCATGAGTTTCGCGGATGGAACGTGGGTGCTCGTTCCTAGCTCACCAAAGGTTGGATCGAGACGCAGCGGATGTACGTCGGCAGTACTGGCACCGTCTGCTACCGCTGTGGCAACCTTCAACGCCGACCACAAACCGGTGAATCGGGACAAGAATACCGCGTGCATGGAAAGATCCAAGATGTCCTGCGAATCGGCAGCATAAAGGGTCGGAATGTATAGATCAGCAAGTGCCGCCTCGGATGCGCAGGGGTACGTCGACGATTTCGCGGCGGGATCATCACCAACAAGCGCGACAACGCCTCCAGCAGGATCGGTACCGATGAGATTCGCGTGCCGGATTGCATCGGTCGCGCGGTCCAGACCCGGCGCCTTGCCGTACCAATAGCCGGTAACTGCGTCAACCTTCAATGTGCCTGCCTGACGTGCAAGCTGGGTTCCTGCTACCGACGTCGCGGCCAACTCTTCGTTCACCGCAGGTTGATGTATGACTCTAGAGTCCGCCAGGAGTTTCCTTCGCCGCATGATCTCGAGATCGTAACCAGCCAGCGGTGAGCCCTCATATCCCGAGACGAAGCTCGAGGTGGTTACGCCAAGTCGACTGTCGTGCAGGGCGCGGTCCCGGAGAGTGCGAACCAAAGCTTGAATTCCAGTCAGGTAGATGCTGCCCTCTTCGCGAAGATACTTATCATCGAGACTGAAGTCAGGTTGGCGAAGTAAATTGGTGGACATTAGGTGTGCTCCTAATCTTTCGTGGGGTCAAATCTCGTGACAACGGAGGCCGACGTGCTCTCGATGTGCGGCTGCAATGATGCTTGTCACGCTAACGCGCACACGGTCCGTCTGGGCGTAATTCCTGTCCGTTTGAACCAGATGTACAGTCAATGGAGAAACGATCCGTCTCATTTCGAGCATCTGGTTCGAAAAGGTCGCCCACCGCCCTGTCACCCTGAACAAAAGGCACAGTCTATGGATACGTTCGGCTACAGCAGCAAACTTGATCGACTCGACCTCGAGTTGTTGTCGCTGATGGTGGCGGAGCCCTCGGTAGGTGTACGCGAATACGCACGTCGACTTGGAATTGCAAGGGGCACAGCCCAATCGAGAATCGACAAAATGGTCAACGCGGGAGTGATAAAAAGATTTGGTCCAGACGTAGATCCGGCTGAACTTGGGTTTCGCATCCTTGCATATGTTCGACTCAATGTTGCTCAGAGTAAACTTGAAGAGTGCCTGTCACATCTTCGTTCCATACCGGAGATTGTGGAATGCAGCTCAATTACCGGTGATGCAGATCTACTCTGCAGGGTCGTTGCGCTAGACCATGAACACCTCGAGCACGTATTAGAGGTAATTTTTTCGACCCCAACGATAATTCGGACGCGTTCAGAGATATCACTGAGCAGCCGCATTCCCATGAGGATAGCGCAATTGCTCGACGTCGCACGTAAATCGTCTGCGTATCCGCGCGCAGGCGAAAAGGGTGGTGCGTGATAGCTGCTCTTATGGTCAACCCGTAGAAGACGGGCCGTACTGCGAAAGGATATCCGCAACTATCGACTCGGCAGACTCGTTCCGCCGGCTCGACTTCGAGTTCAGGATGCCGAAAATGGGGTCCCACGATACGATTTCCATGTTCGATACCTGCCCATGGACTACATAGGGATCGGTTTCCAAGAGCTGATTCAGCACTTGGTCGTCGCTGCAGTGGAAGATCAGTGCAGCCGTGCGTATCGCCGTGTCTCGTTGCGTTGTGGGCCCGGAAGCAAGCAGTACCCCTGCGTCGACCTGCTCGACGATCCAATCGAGGTGGGCCGCGAGGTGTTGCTGCCATCCAACCGGGTCCGGGTGTGCGTAGGTTACCGCGAACAGGCTCATCTGTTGTTCCTCCAAAGGTGCAGAGATTCGGGGCTGCGTCGTGAAAATATTCTATACTATTGTGCCGAGTGAAGTGAGGCCTGCGTCACGGTGAGCATGACACGCGGGGGTATCTGGGCCGTGGACGGCGACAAAGGAGCGAGGCCGGGCCGATGCTGAACCGGGCCATCAGCACCGAGGCGACCGACGACATCCGACGCGGCAAGCGACGGATGTCCGTATTTCCTTCAGATGCTCAGCTGCGAGCTTTGATAAGCAGCTCCGGATCGCCGGACTCTCGCCCTGCTCGACGACGCCGAGACCACAATCACTTAGCGTCGCGATGTAATAGGCGTTTTGGGGTCAGCCGATGCGTCCGTGACACACGCGGAGGGCGCGGCCATCAGGTGGGGATGCTTCCCGCAATGAATGTGGTTTCCCACCAATGCATCCACGTCGCTGCGCCGACTCTGCGGCGTGTCGATCAACCGGCGCGATATCACGACGCCGAGTTTGTCGTGCAGAAATTCCAGCGCCTCTGCCGTCGGGTCCCTATCCCGAGGACCTTCGTCAGCACGGCGGCCAAGGTTAGGGGTTCGAATCCCTTCGGGCGCACAGAAGAAAGGGCCCCTGATCTGCGAACATTCGCAGATCAGGGGCTCTTTGTCTGTGTTGGATGTGCCGCCCGCTCAACAGAAACGACCTGTGCGGAAGCGATTGTGTTGACAACTGCACTCTGCACGATCGTCAGCCGCGAGCTGGAGATCCCGCCGGCCGTCGCCAACGTTCGGTACTTGGGTGGCGGCGATCAACCACCAGCACCGCGCCACCGGGCATTGGTCTCCGTCTGCGCACGAACTCGTCACCGCGATCTGTCGGGGATACGGCGGCAGTACGCCGCCGCGGGGACCGACCCCGCACCCCGCGGGACCCATTTCTGGCAGTGATTCGACTCAACTAGTTCGCCTTGCAAAAGGTGATGAGTCGAGATGCGTCGTGTGCCAAGGTCTTCGCCCCCCTCTTCCGGGGGTGACGAACTATGACACCGATCACATAGCGTCTGGATTCGTCCCCACATCACATGTGTCGGCATCAATCCTAATGGAGAACCCATGACTTCAACCTCACCCGACGACGCGGTAACTCGTACGTCTCCGGCGCCTCCTGCGGCACCCGGCACCAGCGTTCGCAAAGTAGCGATCGCGAGTGGAATCGGCACGACGATCGAGTTCTACGATTTCTTCATCTACGGAACTGCCGCAGCACTGGTGTTCCCGACGGTATTCTTCCCCGCCCTGGGAGCGACTGCGGGAACTGTCGCCTCCTTCGCCACGTTCGCCGTCGCCTTCATCGCCCGTCCCGCGGGCGCGGTGCTGTTCGGTCACTTCGGCGATCGAATTGGGCGTAAGAAGACGCTGATCTCAACGCTGCTGTTGATGGGTATCTCGACGTTCGCTATCGGCCTGCTTCCGGGTGCGGAGACTATTGGTGTTGCCGCCCCGATCATCCTGGTGCTGTTGCGCTTCGGGCAAGGCTTCGCAGTCGGAGGAGAGTGGGCCGGAGCGACCCTCCTGACGGCGGAGTACGCGCCCGTGAAGAAGCGTGGTTTCTACGGAATGTTCCCGCAGTTGGGACCGTCGGCCGCGTTCATTCTTTCAAGCGCGACGTTCCTCGTGACCGGAGCGGTCTTTGGCGATACCAACGAGGTGTTCATCGACTTCGGCTGGCGAATTCCGTTCCTGTTCAGTGCGGTTCTGGTTCTCATCGGCCTCTACATGCGGTTGGCGATCGAAGAGACGCCGATCTTCCGTGCCAACAAAGAGGTCGAGAACCGCTCCGCTGCGCCTGCCAGGCTCCCCATCTTCGAAGCCTGGCAGGTCCAGAAGAAGGAAATCCTCCTCGCCGCAGGCGCACTGGCGTCGCTGTTCTCCCTGTTCTACATGGGCACTGCGTACCTGACCAGTTACGGCACCAAGACTCTCGGGTTCGACCGGCCGTTCGTCCTGTGGACAGGCATCATCGCCGCGGTCGTGTTCGGAATTGCGATAGGCATTTCCGCGACGTACTCCGACCGTGTCGGTCGACGGCGAGTCATCATGACCTCCTGCGCAATTGCTGTTCCGTGGGCATTGGCTCTGTTCCCGCTGCTCGATACCGGCAGCGAAGTTGTCTACGTCGTGTCGATGTGCATCACCCTGGGAATCTTCGGGATTGCCTACGGCCCAACCGGTGCCCTGCTGCCGGAGCTGTTCCAGACACGCTTCCGTTACACCGGAGCCGGGTTGGGCTACAACCTCGCCGGCGTTCTCGGTGGTGCGATTCCGCCGCTGCTCGCGGCGCCGTTGACCGCGCAGTATGGAAGCATCGCAGTCGGCGTCATGCTCGCTCTCTTGTCGGTTCTAAGTCTCGGATGCACCAAGGCTCTGGTCGAGACCAGAGAAGTGAGCCTGGCCTGACATTTTCGGACCAGCGGCTCGGGAAGGTGTTTCTCACACTTCCCGAGCCGTTGTTCTTGACGCGATGCACCGGCGTATGCCGGGGAACTTGCCGTGATCTGTGATGCCCTGGAGGTCGATCCTGACATCACGCGCCGGTCTCACTGCGGCGGGCTGGGTGCTAGTCGTAGATGGCGTCGGCTCCCGTTCGCCTCAGTTCTTCCAGGCCTGCCCGGAACTGGTCGAGGTGCTCGGGGGAGTGCCCGATCCAGTCGAGCATCTCTCAAACAGCGTGTGGTGTGCGTCGACACGAGTTCTCGACCCCCACCGATCCACGATCCCAGTAGCCGGGGCAGCGCGATCAGCAGTAGCAGCGGTACGAACCACGCGGCGAGTCGAAGCGCGGTCATCCACCACGTGCGGCGGGCGGCCGCAGAAGCCCACGTCCCGGCACGTCCTACCGTGTACACCCCAATTCCGATGCTGATCAGTGTCAGGGCGGCCAGTGCCAGGTCGATGTAGAGACGCGTCGCGGCAATCTCTTCTCACGCAAGGTCTCGTCGCTGATGCCTGACGTCTGGCTCAGCAGTTCTCGGACAGTGATCTTCGAGCTGCGGGGGTCGTCCACCTGGAAGTCAGGCAGGTACGACCGCACCGGTTCGTCCAGCGCCACGTCCCCAGACTCGACCAGCTGCATAACGGCGAGCGCTGTGAAGGACTTGCTCACCGACGCCACCGGCATCGGGGTGTGCGCCGTCATGTCCGTGCCGGTGGAGTCGTGCCCGTAGCCCGCAGTCAGGAGAACGTCTTCCACCTGGGTGATCGCGATCGAGACCCCGGGGTACCCGGCCCGGTCCATGTAGTCGGTTACGTACTGCTCGATCTCAGAGGATCGAGCTGGGTGGGCGCTGCCTGCGCCGATTGCGTCGGCAGCAGGACCGTGGCAACCGCCAGGGTCGCTCCGACTAATCCTCGGACGAGTCGAAGTCGCATCCTTGAACGCTACGAATTCGGTACCGCCCGCACCTGACCCGAAAGTCGGTCGGCACCCCCGACCTTCGTCAGGGGTTCGGTCGACGATCGCCGCTTCCAGCAGCGTTTTGGCCCGGCGCCTCAACTCGGCCCGACAACCTAGAAACTCGACGAGAGCTGACACAAGAGCCCTCTCATCTGCGTAAACATTGTGCGGCACGGTCGGTTCCCTCGTCGCTGCGGGGCATCCTTCTTCATTCGCAAGCCAGTGGGCCTCGGGTGTGGAGGTGCAGCGGTGTGGAGGGTCGAAGCCAGCTGTCGAGTTCTATGTGAGACAGATCATTTGGACGCGAAAAGGTCCTGGTAGGGCGCAGGTTCGGTCGCTTACCGACGCACATTGGATATTTTCCGGTGGTACATTCCTCGCGTTGTGACCGAGCACAATTGGTTCGACATTCGCAGGTCCATCGGTATCCCGTCGGGGGGTACTTCATATCAGGGAGACAAATTATGGGCTTCATCGCATCGATCATTGCTGACGTCATCTTTCAGCTGATCACCTCCGGTAGCGCCGAGAGTGGAACCACCGCTGCAAGTTCCGTTCTCGGAGCCTGAAAAGAGGGGCTGCGCCGGAGCTTTACGCCGGCGTAGCCCGTTCCGGCGTTCACGTGAAGAAGGTCGACGTGTGTCGAGGTCGAGATTTCAGTCGCGTACGACACTATTCACATGAGGTTTACGCCATGGTCGCCTGCGGGTCCATGTTCGGCAATCGATCGGCAGTGCCGTGGAACCCTGGAATCTGGTGTGGGACATCGAAACCTACAGTCGTCAAGATCTCTTGGTCGAATTCGTCGAAAGTTGCGGGTCCGATGTCGATGTCCCGCGTCGGGTGAACTGCCGCGCTCTTCTTCGTAGTGCCTATGGAGCGCAGCGCCGCAGGCAGCGAAATCCTCCCGGCAGTGGACGAAGTCGTGTGCATTGGCTAACCTAACTTCCAACTGACTAGGAAGGCCTGCCGTGCCAGCACTGCTCGATAGTTCCAGACCGTGTGCGTCGTCGATTTCCGCTGCTTTGACTCGACGTCGTTTCCTGATCGCCGGCTCCGGTGCCGCGGCGTTGACGCTGGCAGGCTGTGGCGACCGCACGCCGGCCGGTGCTACGGTTGACGAAAGTTCACGCACGGTCACGACTCCGTTGGGGACCTATGAGATTCCGGCTACGCCGTCGCGTGTGTTCGCGGTGGATTCTCGTGTCGATCTCGAGACCGCGCTTGCGCTCGGATTCGAAGTTGTGGCAACGACATTGCGTGAACCCGCTCCATGGGTGCCGGCACCGGCGGGGATCGAGATACTCGACGGACCGGTTGTGATCGAGCAGGTGCTCGCACTGGATCCGGATCTGATCATTTGCTCCGGCGAAGACGACGGTCAGTACTGGCCGACCCGGAAGCTCCTCGATCTCGCGCCTGTCCTTCCCACAGCATTCGACACCCCGTGGAAGGACGATCTGAACAAGGTCGCGGACTGGGCCGGTCGCCGGGGTGTGGTCGACGAACTGTTGGCCGAGTACGAGCGACTCGTGTCAGAAGCTCGTTCGAGGTATGGAACGCTGTTCGCCACCAAGAAAGTGGTGTACCTGCAATATATTCCGGCGACCGGCACGTTCGCGGTCAACACCGAGGGACGTCTGCAGCCGCAGGTGCTCGCTGATCTCGGAGGTTCACTACTTGGCGAGCAACGGGCCTATGCAACCGATCAGGAAGTCTCGATCGAACAGATCGGTCAGTATGCCGACGCCGACGGGATATTCCTTCAAAACCTGAGTCCGGAGCCGACTTTGGCGTCGATGACCGATCTGCCGCTGTGGAAAGAACTGCCAGCGGTTCGTGCCGGACGGGTGATCGAGAGTCGCGGCAACATCAATTACGGCGGAATTTACAGCGCACAGGAACTGGTCCGTAACTGGTCAGCCCTGTACGCCACCATGGAGTGAATACGCCCGCCTCAGCGGCCATCTCGGCTCAACGGAAGGGTCGACCAATCGATTCGCTGCACCTCGAATCCTCGGGCGTCCCTCATCGCGGGATCGATGATCGCGACGCGACGACGAAGACGTCGCCACAGCAGCGGGAGAACTGTGGAGTCGTCGAGATCGCCGGCGGCAATCTGCTGTTCAAGTTCTGCGGCCGCACTCTGCCAATCGTCGCACCTCACGCCGAGGACCTTCTCTTCATCGGCCCGGTCGGCCGACTCGGCAGATACCTCGGGTTCCAGCGTCGACAGCGTCGTCGAGGATGCGGAAGCGCAGACTCGTGCAGCGGACCTTCGCGGTGAGTACGTAGGCTCAGATCTGCAACGGGGCCAGTGTCGATGCCTTCCCCCTCGGCGATCACTTCGAGGCAGATCAATAGCGACATCACCGACCATGCCTCCCACTGCGCCATATCGAATTCGGCTGGGGATCCGCGCGTGCGCCCGCCGAGAGCATTGCCGTCAGCAACGCGAACCGTACGGCGTGGAAGTTGATGACCGACTTGTCCAGCGACGTGTCGCGCATCCTCAATGCACCGAGGTCTGCCAATGGATCACCGAGACAGGAGAACTCCACGTCCATCAGAGCCTCGACCCGGCCCTCGTGGTGAAGGAATTGCCCGGCGTCGAAGTGAATCCAGGTCGTCTGCGGACGTCGTGAGTCGGCCGGGATCGTCGGTCACGGACGTCACTGGCTCGCGTCGATCATCGTGAGCACGGCCTTGACCGGCCGGTCGGTCCGGTTGCTCCACGCGTGACCGCCCCCGGTTTGCACAAATGTGTTGCCCGCCTTCAGGACTACCTCGGTCGTTTCCAGGACGGCGTGAAGCTCGCCCTCGAGCACCGTCACGACGTCGACGGTGTCCGTTCGGTGGGATCCGGCGGCATGGTCGTCATCGGAGTCGGCTGCCCCTGTGGTCGCGAGCGCCGCGGCGTAGGCCGCGGCTTCCTCCTTCCATTGGTTGTCGGGGGGAAAAATGGCAACCAGTACCTTCAGCCCAGTGGTAGGCGGTACGACCGAGTATTCCTCGGAAGAGCCGGCAAAGGCAGGAGTGAAGGGAGTGGGGACGCTATCGCTGACCCACAGGTCGTTCAGAGTCGCGACCGGCGTCACGACTCGGTGCGGGGTCGGTCCGTCGATGTCGACGCAGGATCGGCCGTCATCGGTAGTTCCGGCGATCACGACACGTGACGGTAGGTCGTGATGGTGGGGGGCTTGTGGACACGAGGTCTCCTTGCGGGTGGGTCACTGGAGTCGAGCAGAGGTACGAGGGGCGGCGCCGTGCGGCGGTGTACTCGGTGGCCGCTCCGAAGGGCGCCAAGCGCTGTCCCAGTCGATGTCCCGCCGCAGGACGGACTTGAGGATCTTGCTGGCTGGCCGCGTATTCGTCCGGCAGGGCAGTCAGTACGGCCGTCGACTCGGTAGCCCCGAACCCGTTGACGAGGCGTGCAGCAGGAAATTTCGCGCGCAGGGCGCGTACCAGCCGCGGCGGCACCGGAGCACCACCGAACATGATTCCGCGTACATACGAGACGTCCACGGCATCTGCACCCGGTGCTTCGAGCATTCGGCTGAAGATGGTGGGGACGGAGATCAGGATGGAGATGTGCTCACGCGCGATGAGGTCGATCAACGACGAGACGGTGAACGACGGCATCACGACGCACGTGCCGCCGGTCGCCAGCGCCGTGACCATCTGCGTGTGGCACCCCGTTACGTGCAAGAGGGGGACCGAGATCAGATTTCGGTGACCGCGCAGCTCGCTCGTCACCGCGACGTACATTCGCCGGGTGTTCTCCACTGCCGAGTTGACGTTGCGGTGTGTCATGGCAACGCCTTTGGGGCGGTCCGTCGTGCCACTCGTGTAAAAAATCGCGACGACGTCCTCCGCGTCGCGTGCCGGCGCGCGAAACGGCTGACCGGACGGCAGACCGTCAGGGTCGTCGAGCAGCATGGCGGTGAAACCACTCATGCGACGACCTCGTTCCTCGAGCAGGCGGAGTTTCGTGCATGTGCTGCCAGTCAGAAATCGTGGCGAAAGCGCGGTTGGCGGTCGCCATGGCGTTTTCGGATGCAGAGCCGGACTTCACTCGGATCTTCCAGATGGATGTCGCACTGATCGCGCCGGTTCCGGGTCACTATGCCGCCATGCGTGGTGCGCGCGACTCGATGCCTGCCCGTGTCCGACTTGCTGGTGACTTCCTCACTCACTCGGGTATCGAGGCAGCAATACTGGCAGGCGAGCGCGCCGCGATAGATCTCCACGCGATCGCGCCGCACCGTGACGGTGCCGAATAGGGGTCGCGTCGAAACCCTGTCGCCGAGTAGATCGCCGAGAACAAGACGCTGGAGGTAGCGCGATGATCGTATGGCGCGCAGTGCCGACGACATCGTTCGTCCGCTCCATGCCCGGCCCGCCCCGTCGACCGTGAAACACTGACTCAGTGTTCGGCCACCAGCCGGTTGCTCACCGAGCCGATGTTGTCGATCTCGACGCTGACGTGGTCTCCCGGCTTCAGGAGCAGCTGGGGCTTGCGGCGGTACCCCACCCCGCCAGGGGTTCCGGTGAGGATGACGTCGCCGGGTTCGAGCGTGGTGAACGTCGAGATAGTGGCGATCAGATTGGGCACCGTGAAGAGCAATTGGGACAGATTCGACTCCTGCACCTTCTCGCCGTTGACGATTGTGCGGATCCCGCAGCCTGCGAGGTCCACCTCGGCTGGGCAGACTATGCGCGGTCCGAGAGGCGTGCTCGCGTCCCAGGCCTTGCCCTGCATCCACTGGTGGGTCTTGTACTGGAAGTCGCGCATCGTGATGTCGTTGGCAACGGTGTAGCCCAGGACGTGATCGAGAGCGTCCTCCTCGGTGATGCGGCGACCACGTCGCCCGATGACCACAGCCATCTCGCCCTCGTAGTCCACCTCGGAACTCTCGGGCGGAACGACGATGTCGTCGTAGGCGCCGATGAGGCTGGAGGCATACTTGGGAAACATGACCGGGTACGTCGGGAAGTCGCGCTTGGTCTCGACGATGTGGTCGCGGTAGTTGAGTCCGACGCAGATCACCCGCGCAGGGTCGGTGACCACCGGTAGCACGCGAACCTGGTCGAGGGCGAGAGCATGATTCGTCATCCTCTCCGCCGATGCGAGGGTCTCGATCGTTGTGTTGCGGCCGATCTCGGAAACGCCCTCGAGTGGAATCAGCGAATCACCGTCCACTTCGCCGACACCGCGAACTTCGTTGTATTCGTAAGAGACATAAGACATGTCAGATATCGCTTTCGCTCGTTTTGCGCCAGCTCGCGAGCTGGCCACCCCACAGGTTCACCGACGCGGGGACCGGCCGCCAACGGCGCGGAACGTATTCCACTCGGTCGTCGTGGAACTTCTCCATCTCCGCTGACAGCTCGATGTGATTTCCGGCCGGATCGTCGAAGAAGACGAAGAGGTTGTTGCCCGGTCCGTGACGACCCGGCCCCCACACCACATCGACACCGAGATCGGTCAGCCGATCGCACCAGGACTTGAAGTCCTCCCACTCCGCCAGATCGTAGGAGTAGTGATCGAGGTCCCCAGGGTGTCCGTTCTCGACCACGGCGAGGGTGTGATGGTCACGATCGCTGCGCAGCCAGGCGAACTTGCCGTCGTCCAGTTGATCGGAGATGCGAAATCCGACCGTGTCGACGAAGAACGAGACCATCGCGACGAGGTTGTCGGTGCCGAGTGTGGTGTGCTGGAACTTGATGGGGCGACGTCCTGGATCAGCGGCGTTCTCGCCCTGGCGATGCACCGGACCGTGGAAGTGCACAGGAGTGCCGTCGGGGTCGACGACCTGGATTCCGGACGGCGCCCCGACGGCGTTGTCGACGACAGTGGGGTCGAGGTCGGTCACCTCGTGGCCGGCCGCGACGAGGCGTTTGGCGATGCCCTCGATTCCGTCGACATCTCGGACCTCGAAACCGTAGTAGGCCAATCCTTTCGGTCCTTCGAACAGGTCGAGGACGTGGTGCCCGAAGCCCCAACCCAGCCGAAGACCACCGCCTGCCAGATTGTCCTGGATCGTCAGTCCAACGGTGCGGCCGTAGAAGTCCGCGGCATCATCGATGTCGGGAACGGTGAAGCCGATGTGCGACACTGCTGTTCGAGTGAGGGTTCCTACGGCACCGCGTTCCTGCAGGGTGACGCGAGTGGGTGCGTGCATGTCAGAGTTCCGCCTTTCGGGGCGATGGTCGGGAGGGTTGTGCAGTCATGTCGGTCTCCTGTTGGTTGCGGACGAACGGTGGGTCTTCCGGGCTCCGCGGGATTCCGCCCGGTATGACGAGGGCAATGAGCGCGGCGAGAACGCTGGCTCCCACACAGACGTAAATGCTGGTGTCGAGACCGAGTTCGAGTGCGGATCGGGCGAGCGGAGCGACCACGTCGGACGCAGGTCCGAGGTCGGCGTTGGCCACTGCCAGTGGCCCACCCTGTTCGTTGACTCCGGTGGCCACGCCTGCGACATCGGGCGGCAGCGATCCGTCGGACAGGCTGGATGTGAGGGTTGCACCCGCGACTCCGAACGCGACGGCGCTGACGATGGCCGGACCCAAGCTCTGACCGGTTTCACGGACGAGACTGGTTACTGCGCTGGCCATCCCGGCGTAGTCGATGTCCACCGCGCCGACTGCTACGGCGGTGAGTGCGGTGAACATAGTGATGAATCCTGTACCGAGCAACAGGATTGGACCGGTCATCGCCAGCAGTGAGGTGGAATCGCCGGGTAGCTGAGCCATCCAGAATTGACCGATCGCGAGAGCCAACAGCCCGGTCACGAGCAGAGTTCGGGCCGCGATGCGCATCAGCAATCGAGGCAGGAGCGGCGTGAGCAGAAGGGGGACCGCCTGGATCAGCGCGAACGGCAGGGCAGCTTGCAGTGGACCGACGTGCAGTATCGCCTCCAGCTTCACGCTCAGTGCGTACGCGGTTCCGATGAAGCCGAACATCGCGAGTAGGCCGATTGCGGCCGCAGCGGCGAACGACGGGGTTCGAAACAGATTCAGGTCGAGCATCGGCGTACGAGCACGTCGCTCGCTGACCACGAACAGAATTCCTGCCGTGATGGCTATGACGAATGCAGCGATGATGGTCGGGTTGGCGAATCCATCGACGGATCCTTGAATGACGGCGTACAGCAGGGCAAGTAGCGACACCGCGATGGTGATCTGACCTGGCCAGTCGAGGCCGCGCCCTGCGGGATGGCGCGAATCGACGATGACGAGTGCACTGACTGCAGCGGTGACGAGCCCCAGCGCGGCCGGAACGGCGAAGGACCAACCCCAGCCGAAGTGCTCGGCGGCGAAACCGCCGATCAGCGGCGCGATCATGGCTCCGAACGCGAGACTGACGGCCCAGTACGAGAGTGCACGCGCGCGGTCTTCTCGCGCGGGAGTGGCGGAGACCAACATGGCCAGGGACGTGGGAAAGATTGCTGCAGCGCCGAGCCCTGCGATCGCCTGCCCGGCTATGAGCTGCGTGAGTGTTCCCGATGTTCCGGCGACGACGTCGCCGGCGAAGATGAGGACGCCACCCCAGACGAGCAATCGTTTGCGGCCGAACATGTCACCGAGCACGCCGAAATTGAGTTCGAGTATTGCGGTGGGGAGGATGAATGCGGCTGGAATCCAGGCGAGCGCTGCGGCGCTGGCGCCGAGGTCACGCTGAATGACTCCCAGCAGGGGGGCCGCCAAGGACACTCCCATCTGAGCGACACCGATTGCGAGGCAGCACGCGAGGAGCGTGCCCCGATCCAGCTTCTGAGCGTGGTTGGCGGGGACGCCGCCCGATCGTGTTGATGTCATGGGGTTCCTTGTGGGAGATGGAAGATGATGTCCTATAAATCAGGACGTATGTTCCTTAATATAGGACAATAGTCATGGCGCAGATCACTTCTGTCAATAGCTTTGACCCGGAAAATCTCGCATGTCGATTGCGTGTTCCTGTATTTCAGGAATACGGTGGTGAAATGGCAACGGATTCGAGCGGGTACCGAGAACGCAACAGCACGGCAGATCGGGCGTTGGTCATCCTGGGTCTGTTCACCGAGGATCGGCTGCAGATCAGTGCGAACGACGTCGCCGAGGCGCTTGGCAGCGCCAGGTCCACCGCGTACCGATACCTGCAGACGTTAGTGGCGGCCTCGTTCCTCGAGGAAGCTCCGGGTGGCGGATTCCGACTCGGTATCGGCGTTCTCGAGTTGGCCAGGCTGGCCCGGCGTGGGTACGGGTTGACCGCGATCGCGCAACCGGTGATGCGCGCGCTCGCGGACGAGGTCGGCGAGACCGTCCTTCTCACGCGCCTGGTGGACGACACTGTGGTGTGCATCGAGCGATGCGAGGGCGCGAAGCAACTCGTTCGGCTGAGCTACGAGCGAGGCAGTCGGTTGCCGATCAATGCGGGCGCATCGGCGCTCACCTTGCTGGCGTGGTTGCCCGAGAAGGAAATTCGAGAGCTCCTTGGCCGACATGCCCTCCAGCGCTTCACCGAACGAACGCTCACCGATGTCGATGTGCTCGTGAAGCGCCTCGCGGAGATTCGGACTGCCGGCTACGGCATGACCGTGGCCGAGGTCGATCCGGATGCAACTGGAATCGCGGCTCCGATTTTCGACGACAGCGGTGCAGTGGCCGCCGCGCTGAGCATTGTCGCCATTCGTCGACGTGTGCCGGAAGATCGGTCGGAACTGCTGGTCAACGCCGTTCGCGCCGCCGCCGACATTCTGTCTCGGAAGCTGGCGGTCGTGAGATCATGACTTCCGCTAGTCCTATTTAACAGGACTCTATTCCTATTTAACGTGACGCGCGCTACGTTGGGGTGGTGAACATGCCAGCCGACACCTCCTACGATGTGGCGATCTGCGGTGCCGGACCGGTCGGAATGACGGCGGGGCTACTGCTCGCGGCGCAGGGGCTTACCGTGATAGTCCTCGAGCGCCGATCGACCACCAGCAACGAACCCAAAGCGATCAGCATCGACGACGAGGCCCTACGTGTGTACCAGCAGGCCGGTGTCGTGGACCGTGTCCTGCCGATCGTTGTGCCCGGTACCGGAACTCGCTATTTCGACAGCAACGACGAACCCGCGTTCCACGGCGGGGCCGCTATCCCCTACCGGCTCGGCTACCCCTTCAAGAACCCGTTCTCCCAACCGGACCTCGAGCGAGTGCTGTTGTCCGCGCTGCGAAATTCGCCCAACGTCACTGTGTGTTTCGGAACCGAAGTCACCTCCATCTCGCAGCATGCCGACACCGTCGAACTCGAGGCCGGTGGCCGTTCCTTCTCGGCCCGCTACCTGCTGGGGTGCGACGGTGGACGGTCGACGGTCCGGTCCCTTCTCGGTATCGGGATGACCGGACGTAGCCACCCTGAATTGTGGCTCGTCGTCGACACACTCGGCGACTTCCACACCGAGCGCTACGGAATGCACCACGCCGATCCGAAGCGTCCGCACGTCGTGGTGCCCGGACTGAACGGGCGCTGCCGATACGAGTTCAGGCTCTTCGACGGCGAGGGCACGGCGACCGACGCCCCGCCCTTCGAGCTCATCGAAGACCTCGTCTCCCGCTACCGCACCATCACGCGCGACCAGGTCGAGCGAGCCGTCAACTATCGCTTTCACGGACTGGTTGCTGATCAGTGGCAGAGCGGTCGATGCTTCTTGCTCGGCGACGCGGCCCACATGATGCCGCCTTTCGCCGGCCAGGGCCTCAACTCTGGGATTCGGGATGCGGCGAACCTCACCTGGAAGATCGCGGGAGTCCTTCGAGGGGCGTTGCAGGAGACCGTCACGCAGAGTTACGAATTGGAGCGTGCGCCGCATTCCCGTGCTGTGGTCCGTGCGTCCGAGAGGCTTGGCCGGGTGGTGATGACGACGAACGAACGGCTCGCGCATCGCCGCGACGCGCTCATCGGCGCTGCACTGAAAACTGCGGACGGTCGACGATTCTTCGAGACCATGGCGTACAGACCCGCGTACGAATTCACCGACGGAATGATCGTTGCCGGCACCGGTGTCGGTGTCGTGGTCGGGCAGCCTCGGACGTTCGATTCCTCGACTCGAACGATCGAACCGCTCGACAACGTGCTTGGACCGGGATGGGCGTTGGTAGGAGTCGACGTGACCGATCCCGCCGACTGGACGCAGGCATCGCGCGTCGCCGATCTCTTCGACGCGGCGATCGCGTTGGTTCCCACCGACCATACTGTTCCCCGACTCGACACCGTCAACGTGCTGCTCGATGTCGACGGCCGACTCGACGCCGAATTCGCGCGATATCGAGGGCATTTCGTTCTGCTTCGACCCGACCATGTCGTTGCGGCAGCGTGGAACCCGACCGAGACCGACCGCGTTCTTACTGCAGTGACGGCATGGACTCCGAGCTGTGAAAGAACCCAGACGAAAGGCGCTGACCATGCGTGATCTACCGTCTCCTCTCCCGACGACCGTCGTTCGGCGAAACGGTCCAGCCGCACCGCGCCGCACCGCGGACGTCGACTGGAACACCTCGAACAAGTTCTTGAACGGACCGTTCGCGCCATGGCAGGAGGAAACCGAATCGTTCGATCTACCCGTGATCGGAAAGTTGCCGGACGATCTTGCCGGGGCGCTCTTCCGAGTCGCGAACAATCCGCGATTCGAACCACTCGACACCGACCGCTATCACTGGTGGGAAGGAGACGGAGGCGTCGCGGGGACATACATCCGCGACGGCAAAGCCTCGTTCCGGATGAAGTGGGTCAACACCGACTCGATGAAGGTCGAGGTCGAAGCCGGTGAAGCTCTGTACAGCGGATTCGTCAACGGTTCAGGCAAAGCTCGTCGGGACCTTCCGCAGGGCGCGCCGCCGGCCAAGAGCGTCGCCAACACCAACGTGGGGCTCTTCGCTGATCACCTTCTCGTGTACTTCGAAGGGGGACTGCCTCATTCGATGCATCCGGAGAGTCTCGACACGCAAGGAATATTTGATTTCGGCGGTGCCATCGATATTCTGTGCACCGCGCACTACAAGATCGACCCGGCTACCGGGAACATGCTCTTCTATGCGGCAGTCGGCCCGAGCTTGACGTGGTACGAAGCCGATCCGACGGGATCTGTGACAGACACGTTCTCCTTCGACATGGGCTGCCCGGCAATGGTTCACGACTACATCGTCAGTGAGCACCTAGCCATCTTCCTCATCTCGCCGAATCAATTTCGACTCGACCGGATCATGGAGGGCCGCCCGGGTGTGCTCTGGGACGAGACGGCGGTTCCGGGCGGAAGCAGGTTTGCGGTGCTCGACCGGCGGACCCATGAGGTGACCTGGTACGACACCGGGCTGATGCTTGCTCCGACGCACTTCTTCAACGCGCACGAGACACCGACCGGCATCGTGGTCGATCTGCACGTCATCGCTCGCTTGGGTAACCCTGCCGATGATTCCGACGAACCTCTCGACTCACACTCCTGGTTCCCACCTGCTATGGCCTGGCGATTCGTGCTCGACGCCGCGACGAAGACAACTACCCAGCAGATGCACAGCGGTATCGCCGGCGAGTTCCCCAAGATCAACGATGCCTGGCTCGGCAAGGAAAATCGGTTCGGCTACTTCACCACCACCCGGAATCTGTCACCGTTGACCATGACCGACGGTCTTGCTCGCCATGACTTCTCGACCGGCCAGACGATCGTCCTGGAAGGGCCCGACGGTCTGACAAGCCCCAGCGAACCGGTGTTCGTCCAACGCCGCGGTGGTACCGAGGAGAACGACGGCTACCTGCTGACGATCTGGTGGAATCCCGCGACCGGCCTGTCCGAACTGCTGGTTCACGAGGCGAGCGCATTCGTCCGCGAACCGCTGGCGCGAGTCAAGCTCCCCGTCCGAGTGCCCTTTGCCTTCCACGGATCCTGGGCCGAGGCCGAGGTGCTCGACGCGGCGGTCGCCGCGCAGTCCGAATAAACAAACACTGTAAGAACCGATTCGACGAGAGGCAAAGAACAAATGGCAAGCACAACGGCGTGGGCGCACAAGATCTTCGACGGCGAGTGGAGGACAGGCGGAGGTGGCACCTTCGATGTCGTGGCGCCGGCGACAGCCGAGGTGATCGCCACCGTCGGGGCCGCAGATGTCGGTGACCTCGATCGTGCGGTCGCCAAAGCGGTGTCCGCGCAGCGAGAGTGGGCATCCAAGCCCTACACCGAACGTGCCGCGGTGATGACTGCGGCGGCAGCGTTGTTGTCGGCCGATCCGGAGCGACTGGCGCGTTGGCTGGTCCCCGAGTCCGGGTCGAGCCAGGGCAAGGCAGGTGGCGAGGTTCAGCTGGTGTTGGCGGAACTCGTGGAGGCCGCCAATCTTGCTTCACAGCCCTACGGGCAGGTGCTGCGTAGTGCGAAGTCGCGCTTCTCGGTGGGCCGCTACGTGCCGGTAGGTGTGGTGGGGGTGATCAGCCCGTTCAACTTCCCTGCGGTGCTGTCGATGCGGTCGGTAGCCCCGGCCCTCGCGGTCGGCAATGCCGTCGTCCTCAAGCCCGACCCGCGCACGCCCATCTCCGGGGGACTCGCTCTCGCGGAACTGTTCGCCGAAGCCGGTTTGCCTGACGGGGTGCTGCACGTGCTTCCGTCCGGTGCCGATGTCGGGGCCGCGCTCGTTGCACATCCGGATGTACCCTGCATTTCCTTCACCGGATCGACCGCGGCCGGCCGTCGCATCGGTGAAGCGGCGGCACCACTGCTGAAGAAAGTCCATCTCGAACTCGGTGGCAACAACGCCTTTCTCGTACTCCCCGACGCCGACATCAGCGCGGCCGCGTCGGCGGGAGCATGGGGATCGTTTCTGCATCAGGGCCAGATCTGCATGGCGTCGGGACGACACCTGATCCCGGAGCATCTCGCCGAGGAGTACATCGGCAAGCTCGCCGAGATCGCGACACGCATCACGGTCGGCGATCCGAGCGACCCGTCCAACGCGCTGGGGCCGATCATCGACGAGAACCAGTTGAAGCGCGTCGACGGGATCGTGCAGGCGACGCTGACAGCAGGTGCGGACCTTGCGGCCGGAGGCACCTACGAGGGTCTCTATTACCGGCCCACCGTGCTCGGCAATGTCCCGAAGGACTCGCCTGCGTTCACCGAGGAGATCTTCGGCCCGGTTGCACCGGTCGCCACGTACCGAACTGTCGACGAGGCCATCGATATCGTCAATTCTTCGGAATTCGGACTTTCCGTTGCGATCCTGACTGCGAATCCGTTCAAGGCCTTCGAGCTGGCC
Organism: Rhodococcus sp. FG69; assembly: GCF_057808915.1. Classification (NCBI taxonomy): domain Bacteria; kingdom Bacillati; phylum Actinomycetota; class Actinomycetes; order Mycobacteriales; family Nocardiaceae; genus Rhodococcus; species Rhodococcus sp. FG69. The sequence continues at coordinate 28,578 of NZ_JBMDIX010000049.1, forward strand.
GACCGCATCCGTTCCGGAGCGGTGCATATCAATGATCAGACGGTCGACGACGAAGCGGTGGCTCCGTTCGGCGGAGTCAAGTCTTCCGGATCAGGTGGGCACTTCGGGTCGACCGTCAATCTCGATACGTTCTGCGACCTGCAATGGGTCACGATGCAGTCCGATATCGAAAAGTACCCCTTTTGAGCGAGGAGATCGCGGCGTGTCGACATGCGAAGACGACGCTCGGCGCCAGCGCGGTGGCCTGGGCGGTACAGCATGCCCGGCACGAGCTGATCGATGCGCTGCTCGACGGGCGGCCGGTCGACGAACATGCCGCGGCCAGAATCCTCGGAGCGTCCATCGGCAACTATCACCGCAGCTTCGTCATCTCCGGGTCCCCGTCGTACCCCCATGCCGATGCGCGGTCGCTACGTCGCGCTGCCGATGCGATCAAGAATCGACTCGGTGCACGGACGGCTCACCATCGATCCAGTTGCCGTGGAATCCCATGGGGACACGCTGATTGAGCTTGATCCGCGCGACCGGTTCTGATTCGAAATGCAGCGCGTCGTGGATCAGCATCTCGCTCAACCGGGTGAAGGGATTCCACCACAACGACATCATCCACCCGTCGTCCTCCCTGGTGGCGTTATCACGAGGGACGAAGACAGGTTCCGACGGTGAGACAAGCTCGGCGTTGGGGATCGTCTTGGTGAGATCGCCTCGATAGTCGTGCTTGGCCAATCCGTCGGTGAGCCATCGGTCGGTGCCCTGTGTCGTGGCGTAGTAACCGAAGCGATTCTCGCGCAGTGCATATTCGTCGTTGATTCTCGGGAACTCGCCGACGACGTCGTTGGTCTGGTAGTCGCGGGTAAGGCGCTGCGAACTCAGGTCGATCACCCACCGCCATGGTTTCGCGACCATGGAGTCGAACCACTCCTTGCAGTCCTGACCCGGCTCGATTGCCGCCGACTCCTCGCTGAGCCAGCCCCACCGATCGGTCCGGTGGCCGTCGATGACGATCGAACTTCCTTCTTGGTAGGCGTTGTAGAAGTGCGTGCCGGAGTACCCGCCATCACCGTCGATGAATGTGACTGCGCCGCTGTGGCGATCGAGTACCGCGAACCGTGTTCCGTTCGAGGTCTCTGGGTCCCACACCACCGTCGGTTTACCGGCCATCAGGTCCTCCGGCCCGGTGAAGAGGGTGGGCGTGATCATGAAGACGGCGTAGTCCTCGGTGACGACGAAGTCGTGCAGAAAGCACGCGACACCCATGTCGAACTGATGGCTGTCGAGAAGCTTGCCGTGAGAGTTGGCGTGATACCAGGTCAATGTCGAACCGGAAACACCGTAGAAGAGCATGTCGCCGTTGCGCGGATCGGTTTTCCAATGCGCAGTGACGGGCCCGGACACATCACCGTGGTAGTCGTATTGGCCCCGTGTCTCCAGCGTCGTCGGATGCAGTTCGTGCGGGAGGTCGACCTCGGTGAAGACCAACAGTCGATCATCGAACAGGGTGACGTGGGTATTTGCGGGGTTCTTGAGTGGCGGATTCAGGGAAAAATCCACTGCAACACAGCCATTGAGGATGCTGCTGTACACCGCCTTGCCGTTCTCTTCTTCGACCTTGAACGCTGCCGTCCGCACCCAACGGCTCGAGGCGTGAGCTCGGCCGTCGCGGAGAAAGACGCCGTAGATCATCCCGTCGCCATCGAACCAGTGGTATCGGCTTCTTGTGCCATGGCTCGAACGGTCCGTTCAGCGACCTGTTGTTCTCGTCCCACATGATGCTCGTCCTCTGCTGTCGGGGCACGTCCAGGCGTTCGCCTGTCCTCTCCTTCGAGCATGGACTCGCTGGCGGCAGCGGGCATCGGTCGAAGCGCACACCATTGTGTGCGCCCACTGGGCACTGTGCCCTTGGCTGCAGCTCAGCGCTTTGGTACGGCTGACGGGGCGATGGCACCAGGGGCGACGGCAGCAGGGGCAACGGCAACGGTGCCGCCTCCGTTGCGCTTCGCCTCGTACATGGCGACGTCCGCGTCGCGAATCGCGTCGAGCAACTGCTCGGTGCTCGGGGGCGTGCAGCCGGCTGGCAGAATCGCCGCGCCCACACTGAAAGTGACCGGTGGTGCGTCCGCTCGCGGTGACACGAAGGTCGGAAACGACGCCACGATCTGGTCGACGACCGTGCGCGGCCCGGTGACTATTGCGGTGAATTCTTCGCCTCCGGTACGCGCCACGATCGCGTCCGGTCCTGTGTGGAGCGTCAGCTGTTGTGCCACACCGGTGAGGACCGTGTCTCCGACAGCGTGGCCGTAGTTGTCGTTGACCGATTTGAAGGAGTCGATGTCCACCACCAATGCTGCCACGGTGGCGCGACCGAGAGGTATCACTCCGCTGGCTAGGTCGTCGAGTCCGTCGGCGAGCCCGCGCCGGTTGAGCAGGCCAGTGAGCGCGTCCCGGCGTGCCAGCTGGGACTGTCGAATCATGCGTGACCACAGTGCGTGCAGAGACGCTGGGCCGCCCAGGGCAACGGTCACCACGATCTGAGCCCGGACGACGATGGTCGTGACGGATTCGGTGCCATCTTCGAGCGCTGCGAGCGTGAGCACTGTTACCGTCGCGAGGACCACCGCGCTGTGCACCACGAGACTCTTCTGGCCCAGCGCGAGCAGCAGATAAAGGCCTGGCGCCATCAACAGGGGAGCAGCGACGAGCGCCTCCGATGGCAATTCCATGAGCAGCAGAATCGCCACTATTGCCGCTTCTGCCCAGAAGCCGAAGAGCAGCGCAGTACGTGAGCATCGGCGCACTTCGACGATCATCCAGGCCGCGGCCATCGCCGAGTTCAGTACGAGGATTGCTATCACCACCCAGGCGCCGTCCTCGACGAATATCTGACTGTCGGTCAGAGCAACGGCGCCCATGACCGAGGCGTTCGCGGTCGAAGCCGCGATCAACCGTCTGGTCCGGACGCCGAGGAACGTGGCGGGGTTGGCTCGTGCGTGTGACGTCCCGCTCGCGCGTGACACAGTCCCACCGCGCCGCCCGGTCCCGAATGCCGGGGGTATGAGTGTGATCACGCCCTCTCCGTCCCCTCGAGTCGAGGTGGAGTCTTCGCCGGCTCGGCGAATGCACGGCTCCTGCTCGATGGGTTCGATACTAGCCTTAAGGCTACTTTCGCTAGCATTAACGGGGAAACGGCCGAAAAGAAGTACGCGGTACCCTTCACCCGATGGTGTCGATCAATGCAGGCCCGCAGCCGGACCCGACCGCCCGGAACACGGAGGTCCCTACCTCGGAACTCGCCGCATCCGGCGAGCAGCGATCGACGTCGAAGCGACCAGGTGGTCGGAGCGCGCGGGTACAGGAGCAGGTGCTCACCGCCACGCTCGCTCTGCTGACCGAGCGCGAGATCGATACCATCTCGGTTGCCGACATCGCGGCTCGCGCGAACGTGGCCGAGACCACGGTCTACCGCCGATGGGGTAGTCGCACCGGGGTGGTCAGCGAAGCAGTGATGAAGATGGCCGCGGCCAACAATCCTCCGCCGCGGACCGGGAGTCTGGCCGAGGATCTCATGACGCTCGCCAAACAGGTGGCAATGTTGATCGGCCGACCCGAGGTGCGGCGATTGTTGCGGGCCGTGTACGCGCTGTCGGGTGACCCCGAGATCGACGAGGCTCGCACGGCCTTCTATGCGGCGCGCTTCGCGATTGCCCGGGACATCGTCGAGCAGGCGCAGCAGCGCAACGAGATCGGTACGGATATCGATTCCGACGATGTGATCGAAAGTCTGGTTGCACCGATGTATTTCCGAGTTCTCGTCAGTGGCCGTGAAGTCACGGAGGAGTTTGTGGAGCGGTGTGTTCGCGACACCCTGGTGCTTTTCGCAGGGAAGTAGCTGCCTCCCATTATCGGTAGTTCAGGAGTTCTTGCGACGGTACATGTCAGCGTCGGACTCGACGAGAAGTGCTTCCAGCCGTCCTCCGCCTCGCGAGTAGGCGGTGCCGATACTCGCGCGCACGGTGCACAGCAGGCCGTCGATGTCGATGGGTCGATTCATGCCTTCGGCCACCGCGCTCGCCAGCTTGCGCATCCTGGAATCGACATCGGGTCCCCGAAGCACGATGACGAATTCATCTCCACCCGTACGGATCACGATGTCATCAGTGCTGGCTGCGTCGAGTATTCGGTGCGCGGCGGACTGCAGCACTCGGTCACCGACGAGATGTCCGAACCGGTCGTTGACGCCTTTGAAATTGTCCAAGTCGACGACCACGACCGCGGTCGGCTCCTGGGTGGGTCCTTCGGTGAGCTCTTCTTTCAATCGTGCGTGGTTCCAGAGACCTGTCAACGGATCGTGTCGCGCGGCGTAGCGCGCTTCGGCCTCCCTTTTCTGGATGTCGTCGTGTAGCTGGGCGTGCTCGATGGCGAGCGCAGCGTGATCGGCGAACAGCTCGAGAATCTCGCATTGTTCGGGGCCGGGTCTGAGGCCATGGACGGGCAAGTCGACTGCGAGCATTCCGAGCCATCGCCCGGTCGACCCGTGCAGCGGTGCGAACAGAAAGTCCATTGGATGCCACGCGTCGGGGCTGCTCGAGTGTTTTCGGTTGCTCGTCCAGATCCCGCTGTCCATTTCCGTGACCGTGGGTTTCTTCGACCCGTCGATGAAGCGTAACCTGCCAAGCGGGCGGGAGGCCGCTGTCATGCGGGTCCAGAACTCCTCGGTTTGCACCGTGTTCATCAACGATCTGCGCGCATCTTCGTCGCCGACGACGGAGACCACCTCTGTACGCCCGTCTGCTCGAACGAAGTTCATTGCTGCAACCTCGAACCCGGCAGCATCGACCACGCCCTGCGTGATCGCGCCGAGTGTCGTAGTCAGGTCGAGGCTGTGATGAATCCTCGATGTCACGCCATGCAGCGCACGAAAGGCCGCGACGTGCAGAGACGGCGGCAGGCGTGCTGCTTTCCAAGGGGACAAGGCGTGGTCTTTTCGTGGTGGACAATCGGGCATTTGCAGGGAACTGACTAAGACAGCGTCTGAAGGGTTCCGATTGTAGGTGTTGAAACCACGCACCGGTCGAGCAGAATCGAACGGTTGCTCGAGGTCGAATAGCTGGTTTGTTGTAGAGCGGTCATGCTCTCGGTGAATGCGTCGGCTGTGGTGGTGTCGTCGATCGAGCCGGAGGAGATGGTGTTCAGTTCAGGTTCGTAGTTGACGACTTCCGTGGTGGCGTCGCTGAGCAGTTCCAAGGCTTCGTCGAGGCCTTCGGGTCCACCGATGCGGTCGAGTGCAAGGTCCAGCGCGGGCAAGTGAACCCACCTCCCGACTCGGAACAACGCGGCCAACCGCGTGTCGGCACTCGACTTCGATTGTCTCGAAGCGCACCGCTGACCGCGCGCGACGCGTGTATTCCGATCTCGGTCGCGGACACCCGTTGAACGAAATCGGTTCCGGGGTGGACTCCTTCTCGCCAAACCCTTGCATTTCGAACATATGTTCGAGTACGCTTCTTGTCATGGGGATGCCGGGGGGCGACATGGACTGCAGGCGTCGCGAGAGCGAGGCGTGTGTGTCGGGTTTGCTCGACGGGTTGTCCGATGCCCGCC
>NZ_JBMDIX010000005.1:0-169109 GCF_057808915.1 Rhodococcus sp. FG69
CTATCGTTCGCGAGTTTCTGCGAACCCGCGCAGTTACGTCCCACTTCCACTCGAAGACCCACTGCACGCCGGACGGCGGCACGCCGGGACTGGCGAGCATCGGAGACAACGGATTCGGCGGCACCTCTACCGCATTCCCGAACCCACCGCAGGTCAACCATACCGGCCGTGAACGGCCGGACCGTCCCCTTCGGGGCCGCATCGAGTGGTCACCACAGGGTTCGTACAAGCCGCCTCAGCCTGACATGCCGGGGACCCCGACCAGTCAACCCACGCTCCGCTCTTCGGGGTTGACAGGCCACCCTCGCCACGTCCGACTGCTGCGTCTCATCCGAACTCGAAAGGATCTCGCATGCTTCCCGATCGCTACGACGCCGCCATCGCCGCCGCCGCGCAGCACGGCGCCACCGCCGCCGGCCACGACCTCGCCGCACTCCACGCCGACGTCGCCTACTTCGCTCACGAGGAGAACAAGGCCCCCGCCCGCCTCGACGAGCGGATGTGGGACGGGCTGCTCGCCAAACACACCATCGACGCCGCCGACACGGTCTCGCTCCGGCTCGACTGACCGAGACCAGGCCCCGCCCACACCGGGCGGGGCCACCAACGGTGGACGACACCCCGAACCCGTTGTTACGCACTGCGTATGGCGCAACAGGAATAGGCGCGTGGCCGCGCCCGATCGCCCCCTGCGGGGTCGCTTCCAGTGGTCACCAAGGAGGTCGTACGAGCCGTCTCAGCCTGACAGGCCGGGGGCCCGTCCCATCAACCCACGCTCGCTTCGCTCCCTCTTCGGGGTTGACAGTCCACCCTCGCCCTGTCCGACCGGGACGTCTCATCCGAACCTTCCGGAAGGTCCCCGTCATGAACGATCACCAGATCATCACCAACTACATCGGCCACGCCGCGCAGCTGCCCGCCGAAGATCCCCGCGCCAAGCGCTGGGCACTGCAAGCGCTCGCGCTCGCCAGCGCAGCAGAGCTGCCACTGCTCATCGAGGAAGCCGAAGGAGTACTCGGGCGCATCGAACACGACACCACCTGCACCTGGTGCACCGGGCAGCCGGGTGCGGGCATCCCGATCGGATCGTTCTGGTGCACCAACTGACAGCCAGAGCGCACCTGCCCAGCCCGAAAGGGTTGGGCAGGCCGCCGGCTGGCCGGTCTTCACCGCATCAGATCACTCGTCGAGCCGAACAAGGCCTCCGTCGCTACGCTGCAGCCGAAATCGTGTTCACCATGTTTCCGCCGACCGCGGACGGTCGGACCGTCCCCTGGCGGGGCCGCTTCCAGTGGTCACCAAAGGGTCGTACGAGCCGCCTCAGCCTGACACGCCGGGGACCCCGACCGGTCAACCCACGCTCCGCTCTTCGGGGTTGACCGCCCACCCTCGCCGCGTCCGACTGCTGCGTCTCATCCGAACCTCGAAAGGAACTTGCTCATGTACCCCGACCGACTCACCGCCATCGCCTCCGAAGCCCGCAACCGCGGCGCAACCTTTACCAGCCACAACCTTGGAGGCCTCCACGCCGACATCCACCACGCCGGACTACCCAGCTCCGGACTCAGCGCCACCGGCCACTACACCGCACCCGCCAACATCCCCGATCACCTCTGGGATCACTTTCTCGCCACACACCGCACCGCCTGAATAGGGTGGGTCCCCGCCCACACGGGGCGGGGGCACCACCTGCGGATCCACACCGGCAGTGCGGTCGGAATAGAAACCCGGCATGCCACGTTGACCACCTCGACGGCGTTCGATTCCAATGCCCCGGGTACCACCCCATCAGCCGCTACGAGCGGCCACCTGCCGAGAGGCGCACTGGCGAACACCGTCACCCACACCACAGACCCGAGCCGCGCACCCCCTCACGAGTGCGCGGCTCCCGCGTTCATCCAGACCCCGTCGTACGTACAGCCCCAGTCATTCGCATGAATGACCGTTGCCGGAACCAACACATGCCCGGCCGCGTCCAACCAGGCATGGACGACGACGAATGCCACGCACTGCGCGAGGAAGGTCTCGACCCCGACGACCCGCACATCATCGCGGCATTGCAGCAGGTCACAGCCACACTTCGTGCGCATCGGCACCTCCTCGACGGCTACCCCTGGTGGCACTCCGCACCGGAACCGGACGTACCACCACCGCCGATCCCCACATTCGACATCGAACACGCGTTCGACTAGATTCAGGGGTGTCCCACCGGCACGGCGAAAGGTCTTTCTCCATGGCCGCAGCCGACCCGATCCCGAACCTGACCGGGCTCGACAAAACCGCGCAGCTCGACGCCCTCCGCAAACGGATGGCCGCCATACCCGGCCGCCGCGACCACGCACCCACCGACCTCCCCGCCGAACCCGCGACACTCACGCCGATACCGGCATCGACACCGAAGGTGCCAACTGCCACGACCGACAACGGTGACAGGGGGCCCGGCGTCGAACCCGCAGTCGGTAGCGACGCCCTGACGCCGTCCGTGCGGGCACGAACGCTGCGCACCATCCCAGTACCCCTACCGATGGCCGAACTGCTTCCTCACGGCGCGCTGGCCCGCGGAACAGCCGCATCGGTGACAGGAGCCGGATCGGTCCTCGTCGGGCTCGTCGCCGCCGCCAGCGCCGCCGGCCACCACGTCGCGATCATCGGGCAACCCAAATTCGGGCTCCTCGCCGTCCACGAACACGGCGGAGACCTCAGCAAGATCGCACTCATCGACCCCGGGGACCCCAATACCGCTCTCGACGCCGCCAGCATTTGTCTCGACGGGGTCGATTTGGTCGTCACCACCCTCGGTGGCCGCGATATCCCACCGACCCGCGCCAGAGCTTTACTAGCCCGATGCCGCTCGCACGCAGCGGTTTTGGTGACAACAGACGGACGGATGCCCGGCATCGACGTAACCATCGCATCCCGCACCGTCGCCGTCGCCGGCATCGAACAGCAGGGGAGGGGACGCCTCCGCTCGATCACCATCGACACCAGCGTCCACGGACGCGGAACGCCCATGCGCACCGGCCGCTACACCCTCACCGCACCCACCTACGGCGGCAACCAACACATGACGTGGACACCCGCCGGTGACCACGACGCACGCACCGCCCGCCGGCCACTGGCAGCCGCGCAATGACCACCCGCCACGAGAGCGTCGGGCGTGCCGGGGAGCTGTTCGCGCGCTGGCCCGTCACCTTCGACCCACCCACTCGCCGCACCGTCGACCCACCCCAACCCGTCATCGTCTCCGTATCGGCGGCGCTACCCGGATCCTCGAGCACCTCGCTGCGCGACGGCACACCTCTTCGTGTGAGAGCTGAAGGGCTCAGCGTCGACATCAAGGTCCAGGGAGAATTGTTCGGCTGGGCGAGACTCGCCAACGGAGCCTGGCTCGCGTGCGTGAACTTCTCTGTACCCACTGGAAACGGAAAGGGCCACTTGGATTTACAAGGCCAGTGGGTACCCAGCAACGCCATCACACCCATGCACTGACCACCACCGGTCACACGGAACAATGGACACACGCCACGATCGGCCAGAATCAGGAGAGACATGAACATCGGTGACCGCGTCCACATCGCGCCCGGCGCATCCAATGTCGTCATCATCCGCGACATCCAAGATAACGGCCTGGTCATGATCGAAAACGAGACCCCCGGAACCGGCGTCTACCCCTACCTCACCACACCCGCCCACTTCATCCCCGCCACCACACCACCGCCAGCACCGGCCGCAGGCGACGAAACCGGCCCGGCTGAGCAACACCAGGCCAGCGCTAGCGACGACAGCTACCTCGACGAACTCAACGCACCCTGAACGAGCTTCATCCCCCGCTCACCGGACACATCGTCGTAGTAGCCGCCCGAAAGACAACAGCGGCCTGACGACTGTTCAGCCCGAACTCCCCCGCAACCTCGGCCTGAGTGTCCGTGTAGCTGTAACCAGCGGCCGCGTAGGAACAACTTGCCTCACCCGCCGGTATCAACGCAGCTGCCGTCGTTGGGTCGACACCCAACCGCTCGGCTTCCGCGACGAAAGCCGCGTCTGTAGACGAAGACGTCGTCGATGCAGCACTCGTCGTCGGAGTGCTCAATGGCTCATTATCGTCACCGCTGCCGCATGACACAGCCATCAACGAACATGCCGCCAGCGACACCGCATACCGAATACGCATAAGCGGACCGTACCCAGTCCCGGACCAAACCCAACCTGGGTTCTCTATTCTGACTCCGCTGCGCGGTCCGCGCGACTGAGAGAACGCTTCGCCGCAGTCACACCCCGAGCACGCAAGTACGCACTTAACGACACCCCCGCAGCATCAGCCGCCCGGGTCACCTCGTCATGCTCGGACTCCGTAAAGCGCACCGACACCACAAAATCAAGCGTCGGCCCCTCCGACTTCGGCCTACCACGCTGCGCCATACGCCGATATTAGCAACTACATAAAATACTTGCGGGCATCGATTTATTCGAATACGATAAAAGCTGAATGAGCGGATAACAAACGCTGCAGTGCAACGTAATTCGGGGGAATCGCATGAACTACCAAGCTCAATTGCCAGACGGGGCATCCAGCCTGCTGGACATCCTGCGAACGATCATGTGGGGCTGCGTACTCCTCGGGGTCGGCGCAATCCTCGCCGGCGGTTGGCAACTGTCCAGGGCGCACGCAACCGGGCGGCCGGAACACGCAGGAAAAGGAGGTCCACTGATATTCGGTGGACTCATCATCGGAGCCTCGGCCAGCATCCTGCCGATCGTGCTGTTCCCCGCAGAAGATACCGACACCGACAATGACAGCGCGTCCGTCGACGCCCCACCTGCTCCAGGCCTAGCCTCACCCTCGCAGGTCAACACCCCACCGACCGAACCTTTCGACTGGACAACGGTGATCTGGATCGGTGGCGGATTAGCAGTAATAGCAGTATTGATGCTCGCCGTTTACCTCGTCGTACACACCCGACACCGCATCCTCGACCGCCGCGCCGCCGCCGAAACACTGGCCGCCGACTTCACGGACGCGAAAGCGCTCTACTCCCAGGTAGCGAACGCCTACGCCGAATACCTCGCCGACCCGTACGCCATCTTCACCCGGCCACTGCTCGACGACCTCGACCAGCCCCGCACGGCCGCGTTCATCACCGCCTTCACCGACGCAGGCGCACTGAACACCGAGACCTGCCCCGCCAGCACCGAACGCGTGAAAGCCTTCGCCGACGCCTCCCGCAGCGCACTCACCGCCTGGACCACCGCAGACACCTACGCGCGCGCCATCGGAATGGGCGTGCAGACCGACGACAGCAAACGCACGGTGCGCCGCATCCGCAGCGCACTCGAGCTCGCCCTCGACGACTCCGCCGCCGCAGGAGAACGCGCATCCGCCATGAAAACAGTGCAGCGGCTCTCGAACGGTCTGATCACCGTCCCCGAACGCATCTACGCCCGAGCCAAGACCGCCATAGAAAGCGCCACACGCAAACAGCTCACCAGCTGAATCCAGGCCTCAGGTCGATGCAACAGGTGGAACCTGTCGCACCCACCTGGCAGCATCACCACAACTACGACGCCAATCGCAGGGGGAGAACCACCACCGATGAACATCATCACCGCACACAAAGCCCAACGACAGGCCCGCGACACACTGTTCGCCGACTACACCGACCAGAACGTCACCGACTACACCACAATCGCCCTCATCTACAGCAAGCACCGTCACCGCGCGCTGTGGGTCACCGGGCAACTGGTCGTCCTCGCAGCCGCCGGTCTCGCGGTCTACAACATGATCCAAGGGTTCCACGACAACGCCAACTACCCGCTCATCGGCGTCACCCTCGCACTTCTCCTCGTCTCCGTCCTAGTGCACAGATACAACCGCAAACGCACCTACAACACCCCCGACGACATCACCGCCACCGTCCAGGCCGCCAAACACGAAAACGCACCCACCGACGCACTGCCCCAACAGCTTCGGCCCGAAACAGGGGAGAACCGCTGATGAACAGCATCATGGACACCTGCAGCATCATCGCCCGGATATTCGCAGCGATCAACATCATCGCCGCGATGTACTTCCACTACCGCTACACCGTCGGACCGTCCTCCACCAAGAACTTCCACAGCGCCCAACTCCACTGGATCCTCAGCGGAGTCTTTGTCGCCATCGCAGCCCTCACCGACAACACCCTCTCGACAATCACAACGATCGTCATCGTCCTCGGCGCACTCATCGCACCCGCCGTCGCGATCGGTTACCTCCGCAAAACCCGCACGCGGTCCAACACAACCTTCCTCGACCGCATCGCCGCCGACGACACCACCGACCACGACCGCGACGCTCGTGCCCACAACACCCGCGACCAGGACTGACCGGCAACAACCCGACAATCCAGGGACCACCCGATGACACGACTCCATCGCGCACTGACCCACTACGCCCGCACATGCTCACGCATCGACCTCGCCACCCGCACCGGCAACAACGCCAAAACGGAAACACTGCAACACACCCAGCGGCAATGGGAAAACGAAGGCCGCCAACTCGGCGCAACCACCACCGACCTCGCAGCCGCCCACACCAACACCGCATAACCCCAGCGCTACCGCGACACCCAGCGTGATCCCGCCCCGTCGCTCCCGCACAATTACCTACCAGCCGTACCCCCGCACCGCGCCGCCGTCGAGCACTTTGCTCCGGCGGCGCTTCGCGTCCCACCACCAGCACACCCAGCTCACAAGCAGGCCCTGACGGGCCACACGCGCCCCTGCGGGCCGCCCCGAATCGAACTCCGCTGCGCTCCGCTCTCAAAAGCATCGAAAAGCATCAATTTCTTTTGACGTAGGTGGCTTCTGGCGAGCTTGCATCACCCGGGCCCGGCTTACCAACCCCTGACTCCGCTGCGCTCCGGCCCTGCGGGCTCCGAAAACTTTTCAAAACGCCTCCGGCTGAAAACTTTTGCGTCCCAGGGGCCGGACGCCGTTCCCGTGCGCTGCTATCTCTCCCCAGCCACCACGGCAAAAGAAATTGGCAGGGCGAAGGTCCGGCCACCAGTCACCAAGGAGGGTCACCATGCGAGCACAACACCGAAGCACCGCCGACGAAATCGACATCCTCGTCCTCCGCCAGGGCAAACCCGCCATGCGCCGCACCGTCAAACGCGCCAGCGCCCGACGCGACCGCCGCACCGCACGCCGCGAACTCCGCAACTAAACCCGCCGCACCGGCAGTCCCACAACCCTATTCAGCACACCGAAAGGCTCAACCCATGACGCAAGACCGCTTCTCCTTCGCCTCCGCAGCTGACATCCTCGGCGCGATCCCGGCACTGCTCGGCTTCACCCCCGAAAACTCCGTCGTAGCCCTCGCACTCGCTCAGGCCGAACCCGGCAGCTACATCGTCGTCGCCGCCATGCGCATCGACGCAGTGCACGCCGAAGCCGCCGCCGAGCAGCTCGCCGCCGCAGCCCGGCGTCAGGACGTCGACGGTGCACCCGTCACCGCCGTCATCCTCGCCGCGATCGCAGACCCTGCCTACGCAGGCGCCGCGCTCATCGGACTCGAGACGATCCGCAGCGCAATGGCCGTCGCCGACATCGACACCATCCGCGCCCTGCACGCCTACAGCCTCACCGCCGGAACCATCTACACCGACCTCGACCGCAACACCGACGGAATCGTCCCCGACACCAGCACCACCGACGTGGCCATGCACCGCGCCATCGAACTCGGCGCACCGATCGCCGCCAACCGCGCCGAGCTGACCGCACGATTCACCCCCGGCGACGCCATCCCCGAATCCCTCGCCCTCGCCGCCGCGGCGACGATGGGAGAGGACTTCCTGCCCGTCACGTTCGACGAGCTCGCCGCCGTCATCGGTGCCCGCGAGATCCCCAGCGCAGACCTCACCGCCCGAGTCGGTCTCGCTCTCGCCGCCGACCGTGTCGAGGTGCGAGATGCTTTTCTGGCCATGACCGTGCACGGCGACATCGACGCCGCCGACACCTTCCACCGCATCGCCGCCCGCCTACGCGGAACCGGCCGCGCGCACGCCCTCACCCTCGCAGGGTTCTTCTACTACCTCACCGGCGACGGAGCCACAGCCTCGATGGCGATCGACGCCGTCGAAACCGACGCCGCACGAGAGGGCCGCACCGTGCCCAGCTTCGCCGCCCTGATGCGACGAGCACTCGACGCAGGGATGCCCCCGAAGATGCTCGCCAGCATCGGCGACGCAATCACCCCCGAATACGTCGCCGCCCACATCGGCCGAGTCCAGAGCTACACCTAGACACCAGGGCGCGGCCCCTCGCCGTTCGAGGTGGCCGCGCCCGTCAGTCCAGGTCACCGGGCGGGGGTCGGTGCTTCGGGCATCGAGCCCTCACACCGACTGCGCGCCAGCCAGGCAGCAGCACCGGCCCGCGTCGGCGGCAGGGACTGTGAACGGAGCCCCACACCTGCAACAGAAAAGGGCGCTCAGACAGACCTGGGGCGAGAGGGCCACGCGTAGTCGACCGTGGCCGCCGGTTTCGCGGTGGTCTGCTCGACCGGAACCCCGGCGACGATCGCGTCCAACGCCAGATCCGACGGCGCAGCCTCGACATTGACAACACTCTTGGCCAGCTCACGCTCGTGCTCGGGACGGTCCATGCCTCGCACACTACCGACCGCCCTGCGGCCGGCACCGACAACCGAACTCCGCTCCGCTTCGTGCGTACGAGAAGGGAAAGAACGTTCTTCTCGGCATCTGGCTTCGAGCGAGAATGCGGCCACCCAGCCGCCGCCGGTCAACCCCTGGCTCCGCTACCGCTCCGGCCAAGGCTCCGAACACTTTTCACAACCCACACTCGCCCTGCTCGCAGGAAAACTGCCCGGCCCACGCATTGACAGGCGGACACCCGTGCACCGCTGACTTCTCCCCGAACCAGATGACGCGAAAAGAACGTGGCACAGCAACACACAGACAGGCCGATTCGACCCGTTCCGTAGGTGTCCAAGTGCCGCACAGGTGGTTCGCCATGAATGACGAAAACAATTCGACAACAAATGAATTGAACTATTTATCGTAGTCGAATAACTCTAGAAATATGGCCGAAGATCCGATAGAATGAAGACCAATCGCGCACATCCGAAACGGAGAACACGTCATGCCGATCACGATCTACACGAAGCCGAGATGCTCGCAGTGCGTGGCCACGAAACTGGTACTCGACTCGCGCGGTGTCGAGTACCGAACCGTCGACATCACCGAAGACGACGACGCGCGCACCTACGTCCTCGGGCTGGGCTACCAGCAGGCCCCGGTCGTGGTCGTCGACGAGAACACCCACTGGTCCGGATTCCGCAAAGACCGACTGCAGGCCCTCGCCGCAGCTTGACCATTCATTTTCCCGAAGGAGACACCCGCCATGCGACTGGTACCGACCTACACCCCGGATCCGGACTACATCGACCGCCAGCTCGACGCCGAGATCGCTGCTCTCACCGCCGACACGCAGCCGCGCACCGACCGTCACCGCGTCGACGTGCGCAGTCCCGGCCCCGGTCCGACACCGGCCGCCTGATCTTCCGTCACCGACCCACCGGAAAGCATCCGCCATGAACGCACTACGCGCAGTCCCCGAACCGGACGAGGGCGCAGGATCGACAGACCCCGCCCGCGCCGACCTCGCACCGGTGGAGGCCGACTACAGCGCCGCCGTGTACGACAACCCGGCGACCGACGCCGAGGCACTGCTGCTGTGCGCACTGATGTGGAGCTACAAAGGGCAGAACACTTCACCGGAGATCGCCCGCATCACCACCACGCTGACCACTCGCGACTTCGTCACCAGCTCCTACGGCACGATCTTCGGGCTCCTCGCGGCCTTGGTCCGTGACGGTGCACCCCACGACGTCGCGGGAGTGACCAACGCACTCATCTCCAGTGGCGCGGGCACAGACGGCAGCGGCATCCTGCGGATGCGACTGATGAACGCCGCCACCGCCGGCGCCGACGAACTGTCCGCCACCCACTACGCCGACATGGTGCTCTCCCAGGCATACCGCCGAAGCTTCCGAACCGTCGGAGCCGCCATCTCCGACGCCGCCGAACAACTCCCCGAAGAAGACCTGTTCGCTCACATGGTCGAGCACGGCCGCCGCCAACGCGCCGCCTACGAACGACTGAGCCAGTTCCGCAGCGGACAGTCCGGCAGCGGCGCGGGCCCGGCATGACAAGCTCGACAGCGATGACCGAGCAACACGCCACCGACACCGACGACACCCTCCCCGCGAACGTCCGCGCCGCGATCACCGCCGTCCACGACGCTGCGGGCGACCTCGAGCATGCACAGCCCGGGCCGGACGCACTGACCGTGCAGGTCTGTTCCGCATCCGAGCTGGCCTACGACCCCGCCACATGGACCACCATCGGCACCTACGGTGGCGCCGACGCCGCCGTGCTTGCTGACCGTCTCATCGACGCACTCGGAGAGAGCGCGAACCTGCACACCGATACCGGTGTCCTCGTCGTCACCCACACCTACACCGACACCCACAGCGGAACCGACACAGCGGAGGACACGTTCATGACCGCCAGCGACCCCATCGCCGAAACGCCGCTGCTGACCCTGCACGCTGACCGCATCCACGAGCTCGACGACGCAGTGCAAGACCCCACCGGGAACGAGTCGCTGCTGCGGCTGCAGCAACACTGGCTGCTGCACGCCGCCCTCGACAGTGGCGTGATCACCTACGACCGGCAGCGGTGGGGAGATCTCGCGCTCGCCGCGACGTTCACCGAAACGAACCAGCACGAGATCGTCTTCCAGATCACCTACGACATCGCCGGCGCCCCGAACGTCGTCGACGGCGCCGCCACCGACTACCCCGACGACTTCAACGAGCTCGACGATGCCGCCCAGGACGCCGTCCCGTCGACTCTCGTCCCGAACCCGCCCACCGCAGCCGGGTGGCTGAACTTCATCGTCGACGGACTCAACGACCTGCACCGCGGCACCGCCATGCTCGTACGAGGATGGCCGCAGTAACACCAGCACCGCACACAACCGTCACGTCCAGGGGGGACACCATGACCATCACACTCACACCGGTATTGCGCTGGGCGCTGAGCCTGACCATGATCGCGCTCGCGATCACCTCGATCGGACTCGCTGTTCTACTGGCGGCCGGCGCATTTACCACCTACACAGCGACACTCGGCGCCGGCGTCACGATGGGCGCATTGGTCGGCTCCAACGTCACACTGGTGTGCATCTCGGTCACTGAACGCCGCACACTCCGCCGCCGGCACCAGCAGTCCGCGCCCGTTCCAGTGCACTGATTCGCGGCAGTAGTGGGTCTTCGGTCAAGGTCGGGCGGGTACCGAGCGTCTGCAGATCGTCGGGGCTGCGAAAGCGGGTGCGGGCGGTAGACCGCCCGCCGACCCCCTCAGTTCGTCGGGCAGCACGCGCCGCCCCCTTTTCGATGCCGCACACCAGCTCCCACACCGACCCCGAGGGGTGGCGGTCACTGTCTGCGCGGCGACCGCCGACACTACACACAGCGCCGGCCGGTCGATATCGAGCAAACGCTCCGCGAGAGCAACGGTGGAAAGAGGGGGCGCGGGGAACCGGGGGGACGTCTCATATTCCCGGGGGTAGTGGGAAGAAACGAGGTCCCCGCGACCGTGGCCGCGTCGCCATATGGGGGAGTAGGGCTGGACGCAACCACAGCGAGCGTAGCCGCCGCCACCGACAAGCTAACGGTGCCGGCGGCCGGCAGCTGCGATCACAGCCCGAACGCTTCCCCCAACGTGGCCCGGTTGTCTGCGATGGTGCGGATCAGCTGCGCCAACGCCAACGCCCCGATCGGGTCATCGAGACCGGCACTGTGGTGTGCCATCAACTCGACCTCACCCGTCTCAGCGACCACGTCCAGGAGCTGCGCCGAGGCGCGTTCGGCGAACCCAGGGCCGGACAGAGCGTTGATAGTGCGGAGCAGGTCGACGAACCGCGGCGCGGTCTCCAGACGCACCGAGGCATGCATCAGCTCGAACGCCGCCACCGCTTCCGGTGAACACAGCTGCCCAAGAATGTCGAGTTCTGCCTCGATCAGCTCGGACCACTGATCGGGTGTGCGGGATGTGTTGTCGGGTGCACTCATCGTCGGTCTCCTGGGTGATGTGCCGCGGCTACGAGGTCGGAGATCTCGGCGACCATCCGCCGATGTTCCTCCGAGCCGCACGACAGAGTTCTTTCGGTGGCAACTGCTGCGGTGATCCGTTCGTAGCGTTGTACCGCCTGCTGGTCTTCGTCGGTGACTGCCGAGTGGTGGCGGACCGCGATGACGCCGCGGTCGGTATGGGCGGTGATGTCGCCGCCGAGCCGGTGTGCGAGCAGCCCGGCCGACGATTCGGCTCTGCTGCGCACCAGTGGCCCGATCACCGTTTTCGAGTTCGGGATCGGCCCCGGACGCACGGTGTGTAGGTGCACGAACCACCCGTCGATGTCGTCGGCGGGGTACCCGGCTGCGGCGGTGGCGTCGATGGCGCCGAGATCGTCGGCGGTGGCCGCGACGATCTCGAGTACGTCGGCGGATGCGGGGAGTTCGACGCGGCGTACACCGGCTGCGTAGTCCGGATCCGCCGCGAGTGCGCACGCGATCTCGCCGACGCTGCCGATCACTGTCACCGAGTTGTCGTATGCGGAGCCGGGGTGGGTTCGGTTGTGGTCGGTGAGGGTGACTGCGATGCGGACGAGCTCGCGGACGGTGATGACGTTGTGCGCTTGCGTGATCGCGAACCCGGCGGCGGCGGTGCCGGTGTGGAAGTCGCCGCGGGCGTAGACGAATCCGGGGTCACCGTACTGGTCGAGCATGGCGATCTCGACACCGATCAACACCGCCGGGTGGTGCGGATGCGGCGGCGGAGTGAACGACTCTGCGGCGGTGTCGGTGTCAGGGGTGGCGTCTGCGGGTGTGGTCATGTCGGTCACCGGGCCTGCGCGAATTCGCGCGCACCCGATACTTCGGCGCTGTCCTGGTCACTGCCGGCAGTGTGTGATGTGTCGCCGGCGTGATCGGAGGGCTCGGTGGTGGTGTCGCCACCTTCGGGGGTGTCGGAGGCGCGGCGCGGCGCACGAGACTTGCGTGTCGCGGCCGTCTTGCTGCCGGCGGGGGTCGCTGCCTTCTTGAGGAAGCTGGTGGGCACTTTCAAACCGGCGGTGCGGAGTTCGGCGGCGGTCCATCCGCTGTCGAGAGCTGCTTTGATTGCAGCGGCCTCGGCGGCGGCCGCGTTCTTTTCCGTTTCGGCTGCGGCGGCGAGTTTCTCGGCGGCGTCGGCGCGGGTGTTCTGTGCATCGACGATGCGGTCGATGTAGTCCAGACGGTTCGCCAATGCGGCTTGGGCGGCGGCGCGAACAGAGGTCGGATCGAGTGCAGGGGTGCTCATGGTGGCAGGGCCTTTCGAGGCAACGAAGGAAGCGCCACGCACCGCTGATGTTCGCGGTGCGGTGTGCGCTGTATCTGTCGTGGCCTCGGGCGTCCTGCATGACGTCCGAATCCGCAACCAACGCTATCGAATCCGGCCGCCAGATGCACGCCAACGGGGTGGTCGATGCTGCCGCACGTCGTCGCCGCGACGTATGTACAGCGAAGTGTGATGACCTTCCGTGTACTCAGTTGCCGCCGTTTGCGTTGCGGTTGATGATGCTGATCTGAATGCAGTCCGAGACTGCGGTGCCGAATTCGTCACCGGCGCTGATGTCCAGTGCGCGTCGGCCATCGGGGAACGATGTTCGGCGGCGTGCATCACCGGACAGGGAATAGATGATTCCGTTGCTTTGCGCCCATACGTCTGCGCTCGAGAGCCGGGTTCCGGTGCTGTCCATGATGTTGGCTCCGATGTATGCCACGTCGTCGGCGCCGTACACCAAGAACGCGTCCTCCAAGTGTTGGTCGGCCTCGATGAAGGCGGCATCGATTGCCGCGACGACGGACGGGGCCGGGGTATTGCAGGAAGCCGGTAGCGGACGAGGTGCCTGTTGGCTGGGCGGGGGCGCCGGCACCGTCGCTGATGCAGACGGCGTTCTCGGTGCGGCGGCCGGTGTCGTGGACGTCGGCGCATACGGTGACGCGATTTCTACCGCCCCGGTCACCTCCGACTTGATTGCATCGCCGACACGGGTTCCAGTGCACTCGACGGAGTATCTGCGGGGTGGGCCGTTCGATCCGAAGAAGACGTCGGTCGTACCTACGGTGCGATACTTCTCGCCCTCGACTGCGGTCGAGTAGTCCTGGATCGTGACGGGTTGTATTGCGGTGCTGAACCGTTTCCCGAGGACGTCGACGCACGCAATCTCCGCGGCTTCGATTTGTTCGGGGGAGTCAGCGGCCACAGTGGCCGTGGGCGAGGCTGCGGCTTCGGAGAACTCGTCGTCGGGGCGCGTGGCCACGATCGAGATGACGGCAACGACAACGACAGCCGCCGCAACTACGGCTATGGAGGCCTTCTTCTTCGCGGAGAGGGATTGCGACGGGTGCTCAGTGAGACCGGTTGTCGCTGGCTCGCCGCCCAGAGCCTCATCGGAACGTGCGGCGGCGACGTTCTTTTCGGGTTCGCTGGAGGTGGGTGCATCTGCTCTCGGCCGGGTCGCTTCCGGCGGCGACGCGGGCTGTGAAAGCGGGGACGTTGCCGACGTCCATTGACGTCCGTCCCACCACCGCAGTTGATTGTTGCCCTCGGGGTCTCGGTGCCAGCCAGGTGGGGGCGGTGTTGTCATTCGCAATACATACCAGATGGTTCCGTAGCCGGAGCTTCTTCGTCTCGGAGGCCGGTTGCCCCCAACTGTGGATCGGACTTGTCCTCATGTGGATGTCCGAGAGTTCCCAGGCCGCTCCGCTCGGTCTCAGGCATCCACAATCGGGTCCGGATCCACAACCGGGGACAACCGGCGGCCGCGCGCTGGTGGCGAGCGGTTGCGGAACTCGCTGCGCTCATCCTGGCGTCTTTTGGGGCGACCCACTCCGCAGGCTCCGTGTGCCACCCTCCGTGCCCCGGGCGGAGCAAGCTATAACTTGGGTGCCCTAAATCTGGAGATTTCGGCGGGCACCTGCCACACTGGCTCGTGTGGGTCCCCAGGTGTGGGGTCGCTGCGCTGGGCCAGGTGAAATGCGGACAACGTGAGGAGCGGGTGATGGGGGAGACCAAAGCAGGGTGGCTGCGCACCCGTCAGTCGAACGTCGTCGGCGGCCGGATGCACCGCCACGTGGTGAAGCTGACCGACGAGCAGGAGCTCGCGGTGCAGGCCGCTGCTCGGGTGCAGGGTGTGACGGTGGCGCGGCTGCTCGCGGACTCGGCGCTCAAGGCTCCGCGTGCGTCGGTCTCGCGTGAGGATCTGACGGAATTGTTCGCAGTCGCCAAGCTCATCGCTGCGGTCGGCCGCAACCTGAACCAGCTCGCAAAGGTTGCGAACGCGACCGGTGAAGTGCCACCGGAAACGGCTGCGGCAGTGGACGCGGTGCGCCGGGTGTTCGATCGCATCGAGCGGCTGCCACGGGATCTGGTGGGGCGTTGATTCCGAACATCACTCGGGGCGCGAAGATGACCGGTCTGGTGGTGTATCTCGCCGGTCCCGGCAAGTCGAACGAGCACGAGAACCCACACGTTGTCGCCGGTCACGAAGCGGTCATGTTCGCAGCACCGTCTGGGGAGTTGTCACACGAGGACGCAATCGAATTGGCGGGCAAGCTCGATGCAGCTCGGGTGGTGTTCGGCACCGAAGTGTCGGTAACGAACAAGCGCGCGATGGCGGCCGCACTCGACGACGGCGTAACACGGTCTGTCGCGTTGGCTGATGCAACCTCGGATCAGAACGTGTGGCATTGCTCGCTGTCGCTGAACCCAGACGAGGGTGAACTCTCGGACGAGAAGTGGGCGGCGATCGCAGCGGACTTCATGAAAGAGATGGACTTCGACGACCCGGACTCACCGCGTGCCCCGGCACGCTGGGTAGCGATCCGGCACGGTAAGACCAAGGCCGGCGGCGACCACATTCACATCGCCGCCTCCGCTGTCCGCGAGGACGGTACGAAGGTCAACACGTTCAACGACTTCAAGCGTGCACAGCAGGCGTGCAACACCCTCGAACACCGGCACCAGTTGGTGGTATTGGCTTCGCGTGAAGAAAGCCGCGGCAGCCGGGGTGCGCGTCCCGGCGAGCTCGAGACGGCGAAGAGGTTAGGTCTGGTCGAGCCTGCTCGGTTCACACTCGAACGGAAAGTTCGAGCCGCTGCCACGGCGTCGAAAACCGAAGCGGAGTTCGTGCGCCGACTGCGCGCCGACGGGGTGCTTCTTCGCCCGCGTTACGACACCGGATCCACTCGCGCAGTCGTGGGATATTCGGTGGCGTCGACACCGAACAAGGCCGAGCGCGCGGCCGGTGCGAAACCGGTGTGGTTCGGTGGCGGCCGCCTCGCGAAAGATCTGACGTTGCCGCGATTGCGGGAGGAGTGGGATCGGTCTGCGGAGGCGGTGGCGGCCGCGCAATCGGAGTGGTCTGCTGCTCGATCGGGCGCCGCGGTCACGGTGGCCAACGGCCGCGAGCGGACACGGATCGACCCGGCCTTGTTCGGGCGCGCCGCAACCGATGTCGAAGCGTGGAACAAATATCTGTCGTCGATACCGGTGGACGATCACGCGCAGTGGGCACGTGCGGCGGGACGAACCTCAGGTGTGTTCGCTGCGTGGTCTCGCACGATCGAGACGACCCCTGGACCGTTGGCGGCTGCGTCGAAAGCTCTTGCGCATTCGGCTCAGATCCCCTCGCATCAGCGATCGAGCCCGCACCCGAAGCGGCTGCATGGCGGCGGTGTCGCGTTGCTGGTGTTGCAGACACAGGTTCGTGAAGGATCGGCTGCGAATGCGTTGCTGCTTCGTCAGATGATGCGCACGATGGAGGTGTTCGCCGACGCCGAGCGTGCAGCGGGCCGACTGCATCAATCGCAGCAGTTGCTCGATGTCCGACAGAAGGAGTTGACGACGCTGCACGCCCGCATGACGCAGACCGTCGTCGCGTCCGATGTAGCACCGCCGGCTGCCCGTGCATTGATGCGCCCGGCATCAGCCGGTGTCGACGATGCAACTGTGGTGTCATCTACCGCGGAGCGGGTGTGGACGCGTGAGGAATCCGCGACGGCGTGGGCCGAGCTCGATCCTGAAATCGCCGAGGCTGCACGCCTGGGTGATCTCAGTGTCGCTGAGGGTGCACGAGCGCGTCCACCGGCGGCGGCTTCGCCGTCGACGGCCACAAGGCCTGTCGGCCCCGGTTCTCAGAAGGACCGCGACGAGAACGAACGATGAGCAAGTACAACACCAATTTTGCGTCGTGCAGACGGGGAACGTTCTGAGGCGCGTACAGACAGGAGGCGCCGCCGTGTGGAAGAACTGGCGACGCGTACAAGATACGACCCGAGCCTCGCCGACGCAGGCCATCTCGGCAACAGAGCGTGAGCGTCTCGAACAGTTCGCTGCCCACTTCAATGCGCGGCAACCATTCACAGAGCCGGACAGCGCAGACCTAACGTTATGGGAGAGCGGCGCGCTGGTGCCGTGGTTCATCACCCATTTGCTCAATGAAGGTCGACACGTCGGACCCGAGGTCGATATTGCGTGCCACGCGGAGGAACCGGCGGTCGATCTGTGGGAAGCCGGGGCGCTGTATCCGAGTTGGGGGCAGACGGTTGCTCTCGCACGATTGGTCGACGTACGTGTGCGGGATCTTGCGCATCCGGACGCGCGGCCGCGCCATCATGACAACCGGATGCTGCGCAAACGGTCACGTGTAGCAATTCTTTCGTTCGAACCTGACGCCGTGCGTGAGACGATCGATGCCCACGGCGGCCCAAGCGATCCACTCTGACCCCTGGACGTGGCGGGTTTGGGCATTGCCTGTCCGGTCACTGATGACAGACTTCCGGTATGACGTTTCATCCCATCGGTGTAGTCGTGATGATCTCTGGACCTGGTGACACTTCCGAAGAAGTCGCGGCCGTTCGGGAGGTGATCGGTACCTGGAACGGCGAGCATTCCGTCACGGAAGGTGTGGTGTTCGTTCCCAAGCACTTTTCGACGAACACGGTTCCGATCTACCGTAAAGGTGGCGATGGACAAGCAGTGATCAACGAACAGGTCACCAGCGACAGCGACATCGTTATCGCATTATTCAAGCACAGGCTCGGCACACCTACACCTCGCAACTCGCAGTCCGGAACCGTCGAGGAAGCGGACCTCAAAGAGGCCGACGGGACTGTGCATGTCTACTTCTGGGGAGGCGACGTTCCGCAAGAGGTAGCCCGCGGCGATGAGTGGAAGCGACTCGGAGAGTTTCGCGATGAGTTTCACGCCAACACCCGGGGTCTCTACGCCTCTTACAACTCACCCGCCGATCTTCGACAACAAGTCGAGCGCGCTCTCTGGGAGGACGCGCGCTCGATAGCAGCGTTAGCCTCTGCGGGCGCGGCATCCGTGGAGGGCGCGGACGAGCAAAAGCCCTCGAACGTTCCATCTGCAACGGTGAGATCCGATGTGCAGGTCACGATCGATGTGACGGGCGCGGTTTGGTCCTGCCCTGAGGTAAACAAGATGATTGATGCGGCAATCGAGCGTGACATCGGCAAAGAACGCGAATGGGCCGCGAAACAAGGTGAATCGAAAAATGCCGTGACGGTCGCGATAGCAAGGTCCAAGATGACTACAGGTGCGGAGCCCAGAAGTCCAAAAACCGACGCGGAAATCAAGCAATGGGCCGATTCGGTACGGGCGCGAGCGGATCACTTTCACGAAAACGTCGCTGGGGCCGTCGGCACACCGTTGCTCATCAGATTGAACAGCAACAAATTTCTCGAACGGGTCGAGGTAGAGATCGCGTTCGAAAATGTTCGCGGAGCAGATCCTTCAAAGCAGACGTGGTCTGAAATCTGGACGCCTCTTCACACACTACCCAGGAACTCATTCGGTGCTTCCACCGATTCGCTGACATATATTCCTGATGCACGCCGCCTAGGAGCACTCCAGTCGCGATGGTCTCAGGTTGGCAGTGATGTGGTGCTGAGGCTCAACCTCGGTGAGCTTCGCAATCGACTAGTACCAACCGAGTTCGATGACGCCGTGATTCTTTGGGTGAGAGGACCGGACTTGAGCGATGACCAAACCGGCTACACCTATACCTGGCGCGCGAGCGCGGCTGGAACAGACGAAGAGTGGAACGGAATTGGCCAGCTTCAGGCGGTCGACAAGGTGACCATGAAGACTGCTATGAGGGCTTGGCTGGCGCCTTGATTAGCTTCGAGCGTGCTGTAGGACGGCGGACCTGCCTACCTCAGCTGCCTCAACCCTAAAGGGGCTCGACCAAGGCTGATCAGTGGTTACGGAACGGGCTCGCCGCAGGTCTCCGCGTGGGGGAGGCTGCGTAGAGCGACCCTCTTAACCGGAGAGCCCTTCATCAATCCACATTTCGTCGGGGATGGCGATCGCCTGACCGTGAAGGAACAGTCCGCTCTCTAAACCACGGGCGATGCGCGCCACCTGAACGCCAACTGCTCTCACAGCAAGACTGAGCGCGCCGCTATCCAGATCGATGACACGATTCGATATGAGGGGGTGTGTGTCGCCTTCGTCGACAAGGTCAAAAGCGATCCTGTCCGCGACGGGGCTACCCCATGCAGATTGCCCATCCCGCTCGACCTCATTCGCGAAGATGTGGGGTCGACGCATCGAAACAAGATCTGCGACCTCGCCAATGATTCTGTCCTGGGCGATAAAGGCGTCGCGGATGTCCTGTTGCGACACGAGTTGTTGTTGGCCGTTGGATCGTTGGAGGGACTGCAGCTCGGCATACCTTCGATACGCCGTCCGATAAGCCTCCGCCTTGCTGTCGAACGAGGCGTGACCTGCGAGGCGCGCAGCGTGACGCAAGACTTCGAACTGCTGCCACGCGTCCTCGAGTCCAGAGGTAGATAGGCCGAGCACTTCTGAAAGAACGCCTCGAACTTGGTTGTAGTGATCGCGGTCAGGTTGCTCGCGGCTCTCGTAGACAGTGCCCGGGTCAAGGGCGTCGATCAGTGAAGTGCGCCTTTGCGTCCATGCTTCGACCACGCTCTTATGCAACAGCTTTGCGAGCAAGTCGTAGCGCTTTGCCGCCACCGCGGTCACACCGGCTGAATAGAACAAGAGCGAACCGGTAATTGTTCTCAGCTTGATCATCGCCACAAGTCCGCCAACCCTAGGCCTTGCCGCAAATCGATCGACTTCATCGAACCACCAACTGTCGGTGGTGCTGTTGCCCCAGTAAGCCATGACGGCTACCAGAGCTGAGGGAATGCGGGTGGCTTCCCAGACCTGGCGAACACTGTCGTGATACTGCGCTTGGCTGTAGCCGTCGTATGTGGAGAGGTTGAAAATTGCGTGTGAGTGCAATCGCTCCATTTCCGCACCGAAGGTGTCGTGCAGATCGATGGCGGTCCACCTCCCCGACAGCGACCGTTTGGCGGTCGCGGCCGCGACGGCGACGGTTCTGGGATGACGTGATTGGCCCGTGGCAATCGACTCGACCGAATCTACGAGGGTGCCGAACGCTGTATCTGCGTTCATCTTCAGTACATGAGCTTTCTTGAGGACAGCCAGGTCAGCCGCCACCTCCGAGTGGCCGAAGGGTTCGATCCAAGTCATTGTCAATCTTGATGAGTAGTGTTCGGCGATAGCGCCACGTAAGGCGGGATCGTACGTTGCCGACCAGCCAGCAATAACGAGTCCGTAGTCAGCAAGAACTCGTTCCAGCAAGCCCCGCATGTTCGGGCGGTAGCTTCCCAGCTCCGCCGCCGTGTTCAACATTGTCTCGGGGTTCAAGTAGTCACCGTGCAGGTGGATTACGCAGCACCCCAACGTGTGCAGCGGCGCCAGGCCCATGACATCCGCCTCCGATGAGACGACGGTGGGCTCGATGCCCTCGTTACGGATCGCTGTCTCCATCAGTCTGTCGAAGTTCATTGTGACCACTACCTTGACGATGCCGCCCTTGACCAGACGTGCAATTGATTTGTGCGCGAGGGACGGTGCGGGGCCGCTCGGCGTATCGAGGTCGTCGTCTTGCATAGTGGGACTGCGTTCGAAGTACCGACTGAGGAGTCGTTGACGTTCTATCTGGGTGGGAGCAAGTGCCTCCAGCAGAGTTTCGTACCGGGGTTCTTCGCCGGCGTTACGGTCGCGGTACCACTGTTCGGCGTCCTCCGGTGCTAATTCCTCGCCCATCGCGCTGGCACTTTTGGCAATGAGATCGGTCAGCACACCCCATGCCGTCGGAACCTGTGCCGAGGCGCTGATACCCGCGCCCAAAAGCATGGCGTATGCGCCGGGGTTCGAGTGCAGGGAGAATGCCAGCGTCAACAGTGAATCGGCGTCAGCAGTCGGGGTCGGTGACATGGCAAGACTTTAGCGTCGTCGGCCTCGCGTACAGCGCCAGATCGCTGTCCGGAGAGTGTTCGGCTCGGCGCACTGCGGTGCTCTAATGCTCGGGACGCTTTGAGGTGGTGTTGGCTAAGACCCATTCTGGAGTCAGGTTACCGTCTTCGGGGAGCGGTAAGAACACTTGTTCCTGGAGGTGCCTCTGGAGCTCAACTGTGCCTTTGTCGTTGCCACCGAGTACGTCGAATGTTTCGACAGGACCGAGGTTTGGTCCGATGCCATGTGTGCGTACACGCCATGACGTTGTCTCGGGTCGTGCAATGGATGTGTGGTGGCGGTCATGTTTCGTACGAGTTCGGAGACGTCGTGCGTCTCGTCGACTGGAATTTTCACCCAGTTCGAGACTTCAGCCCACCCGAGCCGCTTCATGGAACGGACGTTGTCCGACGCAACGAGCTGCCACGCTAGCGGCGCGAAGTAGACACTTGCATAGGAAATGAGCGGTACGTGGCGTGGGTTGGTGATCGTTGTCGAGAAGCCTTCTAGCCGGCCTGTTTGACCACGGGAGTAGGCCATCATCAAGTGAGCGTCGTCGGGGAGTACCGGCGATGTTTCTGGCTTCAGTAGCGAAGGCATGAAGGTGGGCCAGTTCTCGAACATCCAGGTCGGCGTGAGTGCGGCCATACCGAGCAGGATCGATCGCGCAACGGCTCCGGGCCGAATCGAGCCTGCGGGTAAGCCAATTGTTCGAGGAAGTTCCAGAGTCCACTCTCGGACCCAGTGGGGTCTCAGCAGATCGGCGAACTCCTTGTACTGCTTGTCATACAGGACCCCTGCGGTGTTGTTGCAAGGGTCGCATAACCCGTACACGGACATTCCGCCCTGTCTCGCGGGCAGTCGGCGAATTTGCCCGTCGGGCGTGACTGTCGCCGTCGTCGACAAGACCTGGGGGCCATTGCCAGCGCATTGCGGGGGAACATGCGCGGCCGTCATCTTCTGGGCCACGCCGCACACACCGCACGGGTATCTGCCGCCCTTCGCTCTGTTGAGACCGAACGGAGTGGGACGTTTTTGCCTGCTCATCGGGCATACGGTAGAGGGTCATGCTCGGTCCCGGCAACGTAAAATCGGGCCCGCACCGTCCGGCCAGCTGGGGTCTCAACGGCTTCCGCGGTCTGTGGATTGTTCGGTGTGTGGGCTGTGTACGCCTTTGCTCGCTGTGGGTGCGGTGGGTGCTGTTCGGGTGGCATTCGCGTCGAGTGGTGTGGCGGTGGCGGTGTCGGCGAGGACGTGGGCGGTGATGGTTTCGGCGTCGACGCCGGCGGCGGTGAGTGCGTCGACGTCTCGTTGCCGACGTTGTGGGGTGTCGTAACCGAGTTTTTGTAGGGGCACAGCACCGGCTACGTCCGTGGTACTGGCTGCTGGGTCGACGACATCGCGAACGTCGGGGCGTCCAGCGTCGTTCCATGCGTCGATCATCTTGCCCCGGACGCTCAGGTAGGTATTTCGGTCGGAAGCTTTCGCGGCGGCGCCGTACTCGACGGCGAGAGCGGGCGCGCGGTCGTTGGCCCACTGCTGAGCGTGGTGGGTGTCGAACGCGGTGTGGATGTGTTCCGCGGCGGCTGCCCGGGTTTTGTGTGTGCCGTCCTTGTAGCGCGCGTGGTCGGCGGGGATGTTTTTCTCCGCCCACGGCAGTGCTGTGTCGATGTCTCTGCCGATGTCGTCCGGTGCGCGGGTGAGATCGATGCCGCGGCGGTCGGCGACTTCGCGGTCGAGGCGTTCGATTCCGGCGGCGCTCGCGCTGGCGGTCAGGGTCTCACGGAGGCTGCGTAGCTGTGGTTCGGTGGCACTGTCGAGCCATTGCTCGTCCCATAGGTCGGCTCGTTCCGGGCCGCGGCGGTGCACCCCTGCGGCGTCGGGGTCGGTGCAGTAGAACTGTGGGTCCGGTCCGCCGTCCGGGCCGGTGCGCATATGCACTACCCATGCCTGCGGGTGCGCGTCGATGACGGCGGAATCGACGGTGGCGGCCCCGAATTCGGCCCCGAATTCGGTGGCGAGGTGGCGTGCGGGGATGTAGTCGGTGCCGTGGGGTGTTTCGGTGCGTACGTCGAAGCCGCGTTCTGTGTAGGACTCGCTGATGCGCTCGTACTCTGCACGGGTTGCGAGGTCGCGCTCGACGATGGCTGCGATCAGTGCAGCTTCGGCAGTGTCGGGAAGGCGTAGGTCGATCCGGCGATGCCGCTGTAGCCGGTCGGGGAGGGCGCGAGCGACGTCGTCGGCGACCTGGGACTGCTGTTTCCAGGTGTGCGCGAGCCGAGCGGTTGCGGTGATCTGGGCGTCGGTGGCAGTGGACCACCAACTCTCTCGTCGAGCGGAGTGAAGTCTTGCGTCGACGGATCGGCGTTCGGCGTCCAGGCGTGCGCTCAGGGTGCGGGCGCGCTGTTCGTTGTCGGCGGCCGCGGCGCGAAGTCGTTGTTCGCGGCGTCTGGTGAGTTGTTCGGCCACTTGCAGTGCGACCTGCAGGCTGGTGCGCAGAGCCATGCCGGTCTGGCGGGAGATGTCTGAGTGTTCGACGCTGGTCATCGATCAGTCCTTCGGTGTCGGTGCGGAGCTGGCAGGTCCGGTGCCTACAGGTGGATCGCCGGGTACGAAGTCGAGCAGGATCGGCGGGATCTCGGCGCTGGGGAGGGCAGGGAGGGGTTGGTGGCCGTCGGTTGGTGAGCAGTCGCGGAAGGTGCCTTCGGGGGAGAACAAGTACGCCATGTGGTGGTCGGCGTGGTCTTTCCACCACACGCTCAAGCCTGTGGTGGGGTCCAGGCGTAGGTATTCCCATGTTCGCCACAGTGCTTCTATGCGGTTGCGGGCTTCGGGATGTTTGGTCCATTCCGGGCACCACCTGTTGGTTTGGCTGTCGATCACCCGGCGGCGGTAGGTGGGGGCGAGGAACTCGCTGAAGAATCGGTAGCAGTTGCGGTAGTACGGGCCCTGGGCGGCGCGTTCGGCCTGTTCGGCTTCGGCGACTTCTCTGGCTATCGCGGTGGCGATTTTCTTCTCGGCGGCCTCTGCGAGGGCGGTGTGCAGCTCGGGGGTCAGTACTTCCTCGAATTTCGCTGCGGCGATGGTGTCGGCTTCTGCGGACAGGCGTTTGCGGACGGCCTTGTCGACCAAGTCGTCCAGCGCCGCACCGATCGGATACGGCGACGCCGTGTCCGACGCCATATAGACGGGTTTGTCTGCTGCGCTGCCGTTTTGGGCAACGTCGTAGTCGTCGGTGACGTCGAAGTCTACTGGCTCGAACTCGGGGTGTGTCTCTGCGGCGAAGGGGTGCTCGGGCGGTGGGACGTCGTCGTAGTGGTCTGCGCTCACGTGGTCTTGTCCAGACTGATTTCTCGGGCTGCGGCACGAGGCAGTCTCGTGTGTGGAGCCGGGAGCAACGACGTCGGATCGTCGGGGTCCGGGTCGTCGTCGAGTGCGGTGACGGTGGGGTCCTGTCCCGCACGGATTTTTGCGGCGGCGACCTCTTCGGCGATGGAGTCGGCGTACCAGGGGAGGGTCGCGATCAAGGCTGCGACATTCTTGCTCGACCGCAGGATCGCCCGGCCGGCGGGTAGTGCTTCGAGAGCGGATGGGGTGAGGGTGCGAATCTGTTGGCGCTGCTGCGATGTCGAGCGTCCACTCGGTCCTGAGGAAACGGTGCCCGACATTTCCCAGTGATCCCCGAGAGCGAGGGACGTCTTGTCCAGGAATTGACCGTCTTCGACTGCGACACCGCCGCCGTAGAGGCGGATCGTCGATGCCGACCACAGCTTCTTCATGCCCTTCTCGCCCCAGCATTCCTCGCCCTGCGACCAGGACTGCAAGATGGTCGTCACCCGTAGCCCGCGTGATCCGAAGTGGCTGTAGAGACTGGGGAGGTCTTTCCATCGCACGACGTTGGCGGCCTCGTCGAGAGCGATGGTCGCCGGGATCCGCAGGCGCCCACCGGGTAGCTGCTCGGTTTTCGGGGTCGCGGTGGCAAGGTCGACCAGTGCATCGCTGACGGCGATCGTCAGAGCGGTGACCAGTGCGCCGCATTCCCCGTCGCCTTCCATCGACAGGCTGTAGAGGGTCGGACTGCCGGCGGCAGCGAACTCGGCGGGGTCGAACTCCGGTCGGGTGTCGTGGCTGCTGACGCGGCTGATCCACGGGTGGACCTCGGCGTAGGCGAGGCAGCCGAGCATGTTCGCGGCGGTGGCGAACACACCGCCCTTCTGCTTGTCCGGTGCGGTGTACTGGGCAAGTACGGCGTCAGCCCACCGGTCGAAACCGTGCTTGCGCAACAACGACACCGGTGTTTCGTCCCGTGGTTTGCTCGCCCAGGTGTAGACGATAGGTAGTGGTAAACGCTCGGCGGCGGCCGCCAGAATGAACCCGGTGACCAGGCGCTCACCGGTGGGGTCGAAGAACGGGTCACGGCGGGCGTTTTCACCGGCGATCGAGTTCGCGAACACCGACGCCAACTGTGCGGCCTTGCTTTCCTGCGCGGACTGAGCCATACGGCTGACGAACTCCGCGCCCAGCAGTGCTGTCAGCTCGGCAACGCGGGCGGTGCGCGCATCTCGGTCGGCGTCGGCGAGAGCGCGCGTGACCGACGGCTCGGCAGAACGGACCCAGGACAGCGGGTCGAAGTACCAGCGGGGCAGTTCTTGAGCTACCCCTTGCGGGTCGAACACCCAGACTGTGCCTTTCTCGGCTCGGTAGGCGCGGGTTTCGTCGACGACGTCACGTTTGTTCGAGGTCGTCAGGACCACACCACGGGCGGCGAGGATCTCGGGAATGATCCGGCAGGTCGTCTTCCCCATGCGCGGTCCCCAGATGTCGACGGCGATGTCCTCGGGGCCTGCATACAGGCGGATACCGCGTCGATTCGGACCAAGCACGAGATCTCCGAGAGCCGCACCCGCCAGCTCACCCTCGGCCAACGCGGTGCCCAGACGAGCGGTATCGGCGGCGACGGCTTTGCCGGACAGACGTTGCACTTCTCGGGGACGAGCGAGGTACAGCCCGGCGTCGTCGACCCGCGAGATGCGTCGCCGCCGACGGATCAGCCACGCTGTGCCCACTATGACCGCGACGAGGGCGAGGATGCCGAAGAACACCATGATCATGCTCGCGCCGGGCGACCACACCACCGAACCTTCGGCGAGACCTTTCACCAGCTCGATCGGGCTCCCGGGAATCGGCTGGTCGATCCCGGACAGGGGGCTGCCCAGGTGCAGGGCGGCTTCGATCCCGCCGTACGCGCCGATCGCCAGGACAGCGGCCGCCCCGCACATCGCCAATGTCGGGTCGAGGCCGGATTGAGGGTTGCGGGCTCCGCGGCCGGTGCTCACAGGGCAGTCCTTTCGTTCCATGCGGTGTTGCGGTGGTAGTCGTCGACCAGCTCGGCATTGAGTTGTTGCGCACGTGCGAGTTCGGCGCGCAGACGGGCAATTTCGTCGGCTTGCTCAGAGGGGAGCAGGGGCCGCTCGTCGGCGGTTCCCTGCGCTCTCCGGTACCAGAACCGGACGGTGTTCGGATGCAAGCCCATGTGCGCGGCTGCGGTTTCGATCGCCGCCCACGTCGAGCGGGACGTGGGAATGTTCTCGGTGACGAGTTCGACGGCGCGGTTACGGATCTCGGCAGGGAAGGTGCGGCCCCTCATGCGTGACCTCCAGCAGCGGGGTCGGCGGTGCGGTACCCGAACGGACCCGGACCGTCCTGTTCGGGGGTAATCAGTCCCAGGGCAGCGGCTTTGGCGATCAAAACCGTCCACGCTGCCAACGGCAGCGGATCGGCGGCGGGTTCACTCATAGCGGGCCTCTCGGTCGAAGTGACGGCATCAGGGCAGGTGGTAGGGGCGATGTCGAATACGCTCGATGAGCGGGGGTGGTCACAAGCCCGGACCTGCCATCCAGTCCAGGAAGGTGACGGCCGCGGCGGCGACGATGAGGATGGCTATCGAGCCGATCAGCGCTTTCGCCGGGCCCCGATCCAGGTTCTGCTTCCAGGTCCCGCGGAAGGTGACTGTGCGGACCGCGGAGACCAGCAGCACCACGGCGGCCACGACCGCGATCGCGATGAACACCACCCGAAATACGGGCAGATAGGGGAAACCAACTGGCGGCGGCTTCACCTCAGCCTGCGCGGTCAGCGCAGCCACTGCGTGCATTCCGGCCGGCAGGGCCGCTGCGGTGCTCATGCCGCGGCCTTCTGTGCGGCGACACCGGCGAAGCGGGTGTTGGTGTCGTGGTAGCCCAGTGCGGCTTCGGTTTCGGTGATGATGGTGTTGAACGGCACCCCTGGCCTGCGGGCGGTACCGATGCGCAGCAGGAACTTTCCGCGCCCGGGTGGGGCTTGCTCGATACCGTTGTCGTCGAACCCGGCCGGGGTGGACCAGGACGAGACCAGTTCTCGGTCCTGGCGGGTGAAAGGAACGATGGAGTCGAGCTTGTCCATCTCCGCATCCGGTAGCCCGCCGACGATCACCGCCCCGGCGCGTTCGATGAACCCTTTCGCCCGGGAAATATCGACGTCGGAATCGAGCGCCTCGAGGTCCTTGACGGTGTGGGTGATCATCAGCAGAGCGGTACCCATGGTGCGGGTCAGGCGGGTGAGCTGATCGACGCGCAGCACCATCCGCGACCCACCGGCGAGCACTCGCCACAGTTCGTCGAGGACGACGAGGAAATTGCGTTGCGGGCGCAACCCGACGTCGGCGAGCACGTGCGCGGCCTCGATGGCCCCGAACGCATCGGACCAGCAGGCCAGCATGATCGCTGCTTCCAGTTTCGGGTCGTCGACACCGATCCCGGAAATATCGACACACACCGCGACCGGTGGCCGGTCTCCGGAGACATCGATGGGAGAGGTGGTCTGCCGGGAGAACACCTCTCCCAGCTCTCCGTCGAAGAGCGCCATGAGCGTTTCCAGGAGCGGTTCGACCTTTTGCCGGTACCGCTCGGGGTTGCCGGTGGTGAGGGTTTTGCGGTGCAGCTCGCTCGATCCGTGTTCGATCAGTGCGTACAGGTCCCCCAGCAGCGGGGGCTGGTCGGCGGTGAATCGGGGGTCGGCGTCGAGCTCGCGGAGGGCTGCGGAGATGACGTTGGTTTCGCTCTGGTTGAGCTCACCGCCGCGTTCGAGCTCGCACAGTCCGAGTACGAGACGACGGCGGCGCTGGAAGACCTGCGCGCGGACCTTGCGTTGGACGTCGGGGAAGTCGTCGAGCAGGGAGATGATCGAACCGAGCGCCCCGACAGCGAGGGGGTTGAGGTAGCCCTCGCCGTGACCGAGGCGGGTGACGTCGACACCGAAAGATTCGACGAGCTTGGCTTCGTCGGGTTTGAGGTCGGCGGGGATGATCGGGATCTGGCCTTGTGCGATCGCTCCGGCGACCATGATGCGGGCGACGGTGGATTTGCCGAGTGAGGGCAGACCCAGCAGAAACACGCTCGGGGTGTTCTGCAGGTGTGCCCGGTAGACCGCGGAAATCGGGTCGTAGCAGACGGTTTGCCCGCTGTCGGGATCCACACCGAGGGGTGTGCCGATTTGCGGGTGCCCGGTCCCGACGTAGTGCGGCCACATCCCGCACGCTTGATCGGTGGTGGCACGGAAGGTCGGTGGGTGTTCCACGACACCCATCCGTCCGCCGCCCCGGCCGGCGAAGCCGCGAGCTTTGAGGCGGTACGCGCTGCGCCAGGGTGTTTCGACACGGTCGGTCCGGGATGGGTCGCGGGCCAGGCGCGCTGCGATCGCGTCGGCGCGTTCTTGCTTCTTGCGTGCTTTCGCTTCGGCGACGCGGCGCTCGCGGGCGCGTCTCATCGGATCGGTGACCTGACGGTGGGAGCGGACCTGGCGGGGTTCGCTCGCCCCGGTCAGATCCGCGATCCGGCGGCGCACCAGCAGTTTTCCCGATAGCGCGGCCATCAGAGCGTCCGGTCGTCGAGGTGCCGGAAGGCGCGGCCGAGGAAACCGGGATCGGCGGCGGTGTCGGGACGTCCGATGTCCCAGTGGTGCGTGCGTCCGCCGGTGTGCAGCGCGGCGTGGACAGCGAGGGGATCGAGCGGGCGCGCCGTGTCTGTCCTCACTGGTCCGAGAACGAGGGGCATACCGCCTGTCGCGGCCTGGTCGTCTCCGGACGTCGAACGGCGGTGCGATGAGGCGGAGTTCATGGGTAGCTCCTTCATGGAGGTGGAGGGATCGGGTTGGGTTATGCGTGTAGCGATTTGGGGATGGTGGCGTGGTCGGGCAGCAGCACACCGGGCATACCGAGGCCGGAGAGGAACGCTGCGGCTTGGTGCCGGTACGCCGGGCGGAGGTTCAGCCGTGCTCCGGAGGCGAGGGCTTTCATTTCCGGTTCCAGGGCGTCGAGGTCGTTCTCGTCGAGGCAGGTGGCGGTGACGATCATCGACATCCGCACCAGCCCGTGTCCGCGGGCTTCGGCCACACGCGCTGCGGAGCTGGCTTCGAGTTCGAGACCGGCTTGTGCGGAGGCGATTCCGCGGGCGGTGTTGACCTTGCCGACCGCGGACTTGAAGTCGCCTTCGACGGTTTTCGCGGCATCGCCCGGGCTGTAGGGGCGAAAGATCTGGGTGATGCGCTTACGCGGCACCGACGAGTTCGGCGCCAACAGTCCGAGAAGGACTCGTTCGGTCGGGAAACCCGAGGGGGGAGTGCGCATCACCCACACCCGCGAGCATCCCGAGTCGTGGAGGTAGGTGTCTTTGGTTTCTTCGGCGGTGATCGGACCGGCGTCGGCCCAGTCGCTGACATAGCCGCCGCGCGCGAGTGCGGCTTCGATGTCTGCTTCGGCGGCCGGGTCGTAGGCGCGGCGCACCGTCGCGGAGATCTCGGTATCGCTCATCGGCAGGGCGGTGACGTTGCAGTGCGCGAGCTGGCCGTAGAAGACGGGAAGCTGGTTGCCGATCGTGGCGGCGGCGAGCATGGGGTCTTTGCGTTGAGCGGGGGTGGTGGCATCGAAGGTGATCGAGATCCGCGAGGTGACGCGGTAGCCGGTGTTGTCGGCCGCGGCGATGCGTTCGGCCATGATCGCCAGAGCTTCGGCGGGTGCGCCGGGGTCGGTGATGGCCGCGAGGTTCGCCTGTGCGCGTTCCCCGGTCTCGGGCAGAGTTTCGACCGTCACGGCCATGGCGGCGATGTTGCCGACCTGGCCGAGGCCGGCGAGGAAGTTCGCCCACGACCCGACGAACGAATCGATCAACTCCTGATCGTTGCCGGCGGCGCCGCCGACCCGGCAGCGCAAGGTCACGGTGTACTGGTGCGTGGAGGGCATGCGTACGAACCCGAAGCGGTTCCCGAACTTGTCGAGTGCCCACCACAATTCGGTGTCTGCGCCGATACCGGGCAGCCGGGAACGCCCGCCTGCCTGATTGGACAGCGGACCGGCCCGGTAGATGTGCTGGCCGGTGCGGCGCTGACGGCGCCACTGGCGTCCGAGCAGCAGAGCTTCGTAGGCGGATTTGTCGCCCATGCTGATGATGAGCGGTAGCCACAACACCAGCAACGGGACACCGATCATGAGAGCGGCAGGCACACCGGCGGTGAACATGATGCCCAAGGTGACGACCACGATCGCCGCCAACGACACGAACGCCACCGGTGTGAGATTGAAGGCGAACACGCGGCGTTCGTTGAACCATCCCGCGTAGGTGCGGACCACCCGTTCTTCGGTCTGCGGACTCATCTGGTGTGCTCCTGTTCGGTGACGGTCGAGGTGCTGTCATGTGTGCGGGCGGTCGGGGTGCTCACGCCGATCGGCCTCCGGTTCCCTGTCCGTCGCGGTGTCCGTCTCCTGCCGCGGCGCCGGTGGCGCGTTCGACCGATTGGACTGCGGAGCCGACTGCGGCGGTGGCCTGTTTGGCACCGGCTGCAGCCGCTCCGACCGGCCCGGCGGCTGCAGCGGCACCCGAGCTCGCCCCCGCTGCACCGGCTCCCGCTGCCCCGGAACCGGCGGCTCCGGGCGCTCCTGCGGCACCAGCTGATCCAGCGGCGCCACCGCCGCCACCCGACGGCGGGGTGGGTGCTGCGCCGGTCGGGGAATCGGGGCTGCGGCCCCCGGACTGCGCGGCGGTCGTGGTCGAAGAGTGTCCGCCACCTTGGGAGGACGTCATCTGCATCACCGCGCCCGTCGCGGCCCCGGTGCCGACGCCGATCCCGGCGAGGGCGGCTGCACCGGACCCGCCCCCGGAGGCGGCGACGGCGGGCATGATCAGCCGCAGCAGTACCGGCAGGCACAAGCACGACAGCGCCAGCAGCGCCATTCCGCACAGCCTCGACATCGCGTCGTCGCCGCCTGCGGTCCACAGTGCGAGGGCGTAGACGCCGCCGGAGAGCAGCGGAAACAGCACCGTCGCCAGGGCGAAGCCGAGCATCTTCTTGTAGGCCTGCTCACCAGCAGTGGTGCCCGATCCGGCGGCCGCGAACGGCAGGAACCCGGCGACGGCGATGATCAGTGCGTACTGGATGACCACGAACACTGCTTGCACCAGTGCGCCGACGATGCCGAGGATCCCGAAGATGAACATCAGTCCGGCCGAGAGCTGCCCGGAGATCTGGGAGACATCAAGCAGGTTTTTCAGGACGTCGCCGATGTTGCCGCGGGCGGCGTCGTCGACGAGCCAGCGTCCCATCGCCACCGACCCTGCGTGCGCGGCGACCAGGACCGGGGCGAACGTCGACGCGGCGAACACCGTGCGCACCAGCAGCCGGGCGGATTCGTAGGCGCGTTCGTTGCGGGCAGCGGCGTGCGCGAACGCCAGGCGCACCATCGAGGTCGCGATCGAAACCGCCAACACCGACGCGGTGATCCAGTACAGGTACCCGTGGAACGCACCCACCGAGGCCGGGTCGGCCAGATCCGGCAGAGGAATGTTCAGCCACCAGGTGAACATCAGATTGATCGCTTCACCGAAACCCTCGAGGAACGCCTGAGCGGCTTCCCCGACCGCCCCGGAGGCCGCCCACTCGGTCACCTTGCCGACCGCGGCGCCCGGATCAGCAACCGCGGCCACACCGTTGCAGACCGTGCCCACACCGATGTTGATCATCGGAATCTGAACGCTCGCCACCGCATCCGGGAGTGAGTCGCACGCATCGAACAGACCGCCGTCGTCGGATTCG
The DNA here is from genome assembly GCF_057808915.1 of Rhodococcus sp. FG69. NCBI lineage: Bacteria > Bacillati > Actinomycetota > Actinomycetes > Mycobacteriales > Nocardiaceae > Rhodococcus > Rhodococcus sp. FG69. The sequence continues at coordinate 32,586 of NZ_JBMDIX010000005.1, forward strand.
TCGGAGGCGGGTGCCTGTTCTTCGGTCCCCGGCTCGGTCGGTTGTGCGGAGGCAACCGGCGCGATCAGCAGCGTGGACAGGCCGATGAGCAGCGCGATCAGCACGGCCCGAACGGTGTTGGTGCTGGTGGTCACCATTTCGTCCACCCGTTGAGCGTCGAGATCTGCGGCTGCGGGGTCGGTACATCGCTGAGCCGGATCTTCCATCCGTCGTCGGTCCACACCAGCGAGGTCTGACCGATGTTCCACCGTCCACCTCCGCTGATGGGAAAGGCGTACTGCACGACCGCGAAATCGCCGCTGTAGGAGGTGATCTTGAATGCTTCGGGAAAGATCAGCGCCCGGCCTGTTTCGAAATCGCCCTCCCCGCTGGCATCCAAGCGCGCCAACTGTGATTCCGCGAAACCAGGATCGGCTATCACCTGCTTGGCGTACGCCTCGCGCACGTCGTCGCCGCTGCGCAGTGTGCGGGCATTGATCTGCCATCCCGCCAGCGCTGCGCCCTGCGGAGTGCGGGAGAAGCCATAGGCCAGGCGTCCTTCGATGCGGGTGGGACCGTCGGAGGTCGAGAACGGGGCGACCGTCGCGCCGATACGTTCCCATTTGATGCCCTCCGGCGCCGGGACCGGTGTTCCGGCAGTGAACGCGGGACGCTCACCGGGATCGGACTGCGGCAGTACTTGTCCTTGTTCGTTGAGCGGTACGGAGATCTCACGCCCGAACGGGTCCGCGATCGACGGCCCGAATCCACCCGTACCGCTCGGATTCGGCGGCGCAGCAGTCGTTGTCGCCGCAATCGGCGGCGGGGTCGCGGTGGGGGTGTTCTCGCTGCGGCCGCGGACCAGGACGATGATCACCAGCAGCACCACCAACGCCACCACCGCAGCGGAGAAGTAGCCGGTGGTACGAGAGGTGGCGAGCCACTTGGCTTTCGGGTGCGTGTCGAGCCACCCGGAGTTCTCGGTATCGGGTGGGGCGGGGGATTCCTTCATCGCGGGTCGGTGACCTTTCGAAGAGTGCGAGAACCTGTGGAGGACCGTCTGTGCGGGGTGGTCAGTCGGTGTCGGCAGAGAACGTGGTGAACCCGTCGAGGGAGGTCAACGCCACCGGATCGGAGGCCGCGGGGGCATCCCACCCGGAATCGGCCGCCGTGTCGCCGCTGGAGCCGTCGTCGGGTGCGGGCAGGGCGATCTTCCAGTCCTCGCCGCGCCAGAGCACGGTCACCGGTACCGCGGTGAGCTGCCCGCCGGGCATCGTCGTCGCCAGATCGATCGCGGCGGCCTCGTCGCGGTAGTCGGTGACCCGGAACCCGCTGAACGCCGCCGTCGACGCGGGATCGGCCGGTGCGGTGATCGACGCAGCGGCGCGGGCGACCGCGTAGCTGTCACGCCCCGCACCGGCCGCAACGAGTGCCCCGGTGGTCTGCGCCCACGTCGAGTCCGGGGCCAAAGCCAACCTGGTCTGCCCTTGAATCGCGGCGAGGACCGCGCCTTGCGGGGTGTGGGAGTAGCCGGTGGGGGCGGCCGAGGCGATGTTGTCGCTGGGCCCGTCGACGCCCGAGTAGGGCACCTGCACGCCCTGATACGGCCGCCAGGTCACCTGTGCCGGTGCCGCGGCCGTGTCGAGCGGCCGGGTGTAGTCCGTACCGGTGCCCTTGTCGTTGTCGGCACTGCCGCATCCGGCAATCGCGGCGATGGCCGCGACAGCTGTGACAGCGACGACGGCGCGCTGCCTGTGTGAGTGCAATCTGTTGCGCTGCTGCATCATCTGTGTGCTCCAGTGAAAGAGGGGGCGTGGTTGTTGCGTCGGTCGGCGGCGTGCACGCACGAGCGTCAGAGGAGGATCGGGGCCCAGCCGCCGCTGGTCCCGACGATGACGGCGCAGACGGCGACGAGTGCGGCTCGTTTCTCGCCCTCGCCGAGCTGGCCGTGCCGGTGGTAGGCGACGGCGAGGTAGATCCCGGCGAGCACTCCGGCCATAGCGAGGGCACCGGTGACGCCCCAGTAGAACCAGCGGCCGAGCTGCTCGAACTGTGCAGTCACTTCTGCAGGTGGGTCTCTGCGGTCGTCACCGGTGGGGATCTGCGCAAGCAGCACGGCCTGGGCGGCGGCGGGGAGGGTGAGCATCGTGGTCTCTCAGGTGGTCGACGAAAAGCAGGGGCGAGGGTCGCGGGCCGGTCAGAACATCAGCTGGTTGACCAGTCCCGTTGCGGTACCGGCAAATACCGCGCCCACTGCGATAGCAGCGAGACCGAACTGCTGGCCGCGGGTGTTGGTGCCGTCCTGGTGAGCGATCGCGAATTTCACTCCGGCGAAGACGCCGACGACGGACAGGATGGCAGTTCCGACCCACAGTCCGATATTCATCAGTGACTGGTACTTCTCCTGTCCGGGCGGGGCTTCGACACCGGACGGGCCGACCTGCGCGAGGACATCAGGGGCGGCGGCGGTGTGCGCGGCGAATGCGGTGTCGGTCAAGGTGGTGAGAGTGTGGATCATCATGAGGGACATAGCCTTTCGTTGGGGAGTGGATCGAACGTGTGGATCAGGAGAGTGAGGCCGGGCGGGTGCTGGTCGGTTCACGGCGGTTCGAGGGCTTCAGCGGCGGCGGCAAGCAATCCGGGGTGCAGGTGGTCGCGGACCGGGGCGACCGGCACGACGCGGAGATCGCCTCGGGTGCGCTTGTCGGTCGGCATGACCGACTGCGGCCCCCACGACGGCAGGGCGGTGGGCAATAGATGCCGCCAGGGTTCTATCCAGCCCAGACGCCACGAACGCGGGGCGAGGGATTCGACGCGGTCGAGCTCGCGGGTGATGTCGCGGCTGCGGGGCCTGTCGGTGTAGGGGACGGTGATCAGACCCAGTAGCCGAATCTGTTCGGGGACCTGCTCGGTGTGGTGCTGCATCAACACTCGGTGGGCGGCCGCCAGACCTGCGGTGTCGGCGCGGGCGACGATCGCCACCAGCGGGGAATCTCCGTGACCACCGGACGGCCACCGGCGCTGGGAATCCCCGGCCCAGTCCAGCGAGGCGGTCAGGGTGGAAACGGCGGAGCCGCCGTGGGCCCCGAGCAACCACACCAGCGGATGCTGAGCGCACTGAGCTGTGCGCGGGATCGGGCCAGGCCATACTTGGGCGCCGCCCGCCGGGGTTTCGGCCGGCGAGTGCACCGGGTCCGGTTCATCACCGCGTGAGCGCAGGTGGGGGATGCTCATCGCACGTTCACCCCGCTCACAGCCCAACCACCCGAGGCGGTACGGGTGACGGTGGTGTAAATCGCGAGCGGGGGCAATTGTTCGGTGTCGTCGCCGTCGGCGTCGGTGACACTCTGGTGCACCGCGACCACCCGGGCGACCGTGGCAAAAGTGTCGGCGGGATGATCATCGCTCGCGACGACTGCGGTCGCAGTGACGGCGGCGTTCTCGCTCTTCCAGCGCTCCCAGGTGTTGCCGGTGACGGGGGCGAGAGCGGAGTACGAGACACCGAGCCGGTCCAGGTAACCGGGATCGAGCAACGTTGCGGCGGAGTCGATGTCGACGCCCTTCTGGGTTTGTGTAGCCGGGTGGTAGGAGTACATGGCCGACAGCGCGGCAGTCATCACCGCTTCCGGATCGCACAGGTCCGCCCGGCTGAACTGGTCGATCCCGGCGCTGCACACCGGCGGCGGGGCCTCGGTGGTGGTGGACGGCGCGGGGTCGGTGGATGTTCCACAACCGGTAAAAACAGCGAGCGCGGCAAGGGCGGTTGCCGGCAGAGCCGCTCGGCGCAGCGATCGGTGGGTTCTGGTGTTCATCCGAATCTCCTGACGTACATGGTTTCTCCTGAAAAGTCGGACAGTGGTTGGACTTTCACGACGTCCCCGGACTGCGGGGCGTTGAGCAACATTTCGGTTCCGCCATCGAGGCCGTAGTAGATGCCGACGTGGTGGGTGTCGCCGCCGGATCCGAAATAGATCAGATCCCCGGGCTGCTTCTGATCGAGCGGAGTGTCCTGCCCGCGTGGGTCGTAGAGCTGGCCGGGAGTGGAGGTGTCGCCGGTGTAGTGATCGAGACTGATCGCCCCACCGGAAGCTTGGAAGACCGCGTACAGGGTCAGCCCGGAGCAGTCGAAGCCGACTTTGCCGGTATCTCCGTTCGCGTCCGCTGCGCCGCCGCCGTCACTGATTCCATTGGTGGGACCGTCGGTGTTCCCGCCGCCCCAGGCGTAGGGGGTGCCGAGCCAGCGCATCGCGGCCGCGATGACGTTCGCCCCGAACGGGCCACCGGGGGTGAACGTCGGGCCGTTCGGGTTCGACACACCCTCGGCGCACCCGGTCCCGGACCCGCCAAGGGCAACCGCGGTGGCGTCGGCGGTCGCCGCGGTGCCGGCGTCGGCCAATATCTGCTTGTCTGCGGCCGATAGTTCCGCGCCTGCACCTTGGAACTGCTCGTAGAGGGTGCGGGCGAGGGTTTCGTCGTCGGCGTAGGCATCGGGGGTGGCCGAGCCTTGGACGGTTTGGGCTGCGACGGTGACCGGCATCGTCTCCCAGCCCGGAACCGCAAGGAGGTGCTCGAAGAACAGGCGGTTCGCGGTGGTCTGATTCATCAGCGTTGCGGTGTCGCCCCAGATCGTGACCTGTTGCTGAAAGCTGTTGACCGACAGATGATCCGAACCGACGCCGTCGTGCGGGTAGTTCAGCGAATCGGGGACGTTGGAGTTCGCGAGCAGCCGGAACGTCGATTCCTGCGACTGCGTGGCCAGGGCGACGACGATGCCCTGTTCCGGAACACCCATCGCTTCACCGATCGCCACTGTCTGCTTTGCGATCGCGAGCTGGCGTTCGTTGAGGCCCGCCGTCCCGCCGCCCGCGCCCCCGATCTCCCCGGAGGCCTCCGCGGTGCCCGGCACGGTGCAGTCGGGGCCGGAGGAGACGAACAGCACCACCACCGAGACCACCAACCCGATGAGCAGCGCAGCGACGACGGCGACGATCTTCGTCGCCGCGCCGGTCGTGGTGCCGCTGCTGCCGGACATCTACGGTCCTCCTCTCGGTGTGGTGGTCGCTGCTGTGGTGGTTTCGGTGGTGTGAAGGGGTCAGTGCAGGACGAGCTCGATGGCTGCGCTCATTCCTGCGGGTCGGGGACGGCCTGCGGTGTGGTGGTGGACGGGCGTGATGTCGAGGTCAGGGGCGCGGCGGTGGGCAGCGTCTGTGATGTCGGTGCACCTGGGGTCGCGGACTGGCTCGTCGACGACGAACCGGAGGGCAGCGATCCGGTAGTGGTGGGTCGTGTCGTCGTCGGCCGTGTGGTGCCGGTGGCCGTAGCGCCTTCGTCGGTGAGGGCGCTGGCGAGGCGGGTGAACCATTCGACGGTGAACTTCGCGGGGGTTTGCCCGGTATCGGTGACCGGGACCTGGTCGTAGGTGCCGTGCAGGCGCACGGTGTCCCAGTAGCGGACGTCGGTTGCCAGGGTCAGCAGGCCTTTGTTGTCCTCGATGCCCTGGGTGATCTCGTGGTAGATCTTGCGTTGAACCGAGGAGATCGTGGCCGGCGGGAACAGTGACACCACCGCGGCTCCGACTTTCGCGCCGAGCGAGGCCAACGCGGCCGGCGGGTTCGCCAGTCCGACGGTGGCGAGCTCGGTGATGGTGGCGGGGGTGAGGACCTTTTTCGCTACGGTCACCGCGGCGCCGAGGCCCATGACCCCGGCTTTGACGACGGCGCGGACGATCTTCGCGTCCGCTTCCGGGGTGTCGGAGGATGGCGCGGAGTTCTCCGCCAACCGGCCGAGCACCGTCTCTCCTCCCGAGGTGACCTGGAAGCGGCCGTTTTTGAAGTCGACGTCCTCGTTGACCACATCGGCGGCGGTACGCAGTGATGCGCCGCCGACTGCACCGGCGAGGTCGATCAACGTGCGCTGTGGGTCCTGTTCCTGCAGGTGCAGTTGACCGGAGATGTTGGTCACGACCTGCGCGAGAGTCGATTTGGCGGGCAGTGAGCAGGCGAGGTCACCGGGAGTGCAGAATTGCGCGACCCGGCCCGAGAGCTGTCCGAAGGCCGCCGACGAGCTCGACGATGTGGAACTCGACGATCCGGACGGCGACGAGCCGGGAGCAGTCGAGCTGCCTCCGCTGCCGATGCGCACCGACGCCGAGGTAGTGGTGTCGGCGGGTGCGATGCCGCCGCCGTCCGCTGCGGTCGCGGTGACGTTCAACCCGGCGAGGTCTGTCGAGGGCACCCCGGGAGGGGCGGCAGGGGCGGTGGGGGTCGCCGAGCCGGGGAACACCGGCGACGACGCGGGACGGGTGGGGTCGGAGAAGAGTGCGACTGCCGCAACGTCTTTCGCTGGGATCGGTCCTTTGCCGGCGCCGATGGCGCGGGCGATCTCCGAGGCGACCTGCGCGCCTTGGGAGTATCCGGTCAACGCGACCGGGGAGCCGGGGCAGCGGGAGGCGTAGTCGGAGAGAAAGTCCAGGCCTGCGCTCACGCCGTCGGCGATGGACTGGGCGTAGGGCAGGTCGCTGCTGTCACCGGCCTTGCCGCCGAAGCTCGCTGCGTAGGGCACGAGCGTGCGGCCGATGTCGTCGGCGGCCAGGCGCAGCGGAATGGTGATCGCGGTGCCGAGGAATCCGGTATCGACGTCGGTGGCGTCCGCGTCGCCGGATTCACCGGTGCCCTGCCAGCCGAAGACGTGCAGGACATCGCATCCGGCGGCGGGGCCCTGAGCGGGGGCGAGCGGCGCCGCTGCTGCGGTGCCGACGCCGCCGGTAACGAGCACCGTCGTGAGTGCTGTCGCGGTGAGCGCGCGTAGCGCCAGCGCTCGGCGCTGAGGTGGGGCTGCGGTGGTGGTCATCGGTTGCTCCCGTGGTCGCGTAGTGAGTTCGAATGCGGTGTGGCGTAGTGGCGCAGCAGCAACCGGTGGATGCGTTCGGTTTCGGTGGCCGAGGATTCGGCGTGGTGCTGTAGTCGCCGGACAGCGTCGTCGACGGATGCGGCGTACATCTGCTGCGGAGGCGGGTAGTTCGGTGGTCGGTACCGGCTCAGCCAGGGTTTCGGCGCGGTCATGGTGTGGTGGCCTCCCTGCGGGTGCATGTGTGGATGTGCTGGGCGATGGTGAACGAACGCGGCGACAACAGGGAGGGATCGATGCCGACACCGGCAGCGATCTCGGAGTCGTAGGGCAGGTGGTGCACCCCGGCGACTCGGCCCGACAGGGCGTCGGCGAGGGGGCCGGTGACGTGATCGACCCCGGGACGTTGCGAGGTCACCACCAGATGCACTGTGCGGCCCATCTCTTCGCTACCGAGGCGGCGCCGCAGCATCGACAGGACCGGACGGGAGGCATTCGCCGCGCCGGGACGATCGTCGATGGTGACGACGATGTGATCGGCCCGCTCGGCGGCGGAGTCGAACCACGGTGAGCCGACACTTGCGCCGGCATCGACGATCACCGAACGCTCCTCCGCGAGCAGAGCTGCGACAACGTCGGTGAGTGGGGACGCGGTTTCGGCGAGCGTGCGATCGCGGCCGAGAACGGTCCACCCGGAGGCTGGGAGTGTGGACGGGTCGGCAGCGGGATCGTGGACACCGCTCAGCCACTGCTGCCACCACGAGGGATGGCAATGCTCCGCGGGTGCTCTGGTGGTCAGGTCCCCGCCGACCGGGGTCCCGTCGAGGGCGATCACCGCGGCCGACGACGCGGACGCGGCGACCATCGCGAGCAGCAGGGTCGTGACCGTGGCGCCGGAACCTCCGTGAGCCCCCGCGACCACGGTCACCGAGCCGCGGGCGGTGTTGCCGCGGCTGGGGTACTGCGCGACCGAATCGCCGGGTGCGGCAGTGGGAGCGTGCGTCGTTGCCGCTGTACCTGCGGAAGTGTCGGTGGCGAGCCAGTCCAGGTACGACGGCGACGGGCCACCGACGGCAGCGTTCGGGCTTGTCATTGAGGCGCCTGGCCGATGCCGCTGATGGAGGCCGCGTTGTTGGGGCCGCGTTGGACGGTCATCGCGGAGGAGAAGCGTTTCTCCTCACCGTCCGGCCGTCGTTCGATGACCGTCACCCGGTACTGCGACGAACCCAGTGGTGAGGTCAGCACGCAGTGATCGGTACCGACGGGGATCGCGGCGACAGCAGCTTCGAATGCGGCGGAGTCGAGGTCGATACCGGCACTGAGCTGCGCCCGGGCTGCGGATATGTCGCGGCTGACGTAGTAGGCGTCCTCGATCCGTGCAATAGCGGCGAGATCCGGCTCGCTCGACGACGCGAGCGCCCGGGTGCCGCCGCTCTGCACCTCGCACCACTGCTCCGCAGACACCACCACAGCAGAGCTGGCGGCAGGCTCGGTAGTGGAAAGCTCCGTGGCCGCCGCGGGCGAGGGAACGATCGGCTCTGCTGCAATGACGTCGTTGTCCTCACTCGCGCCGGTCAGCAGCAGCGCACCGCCGCCCACCAGAGCGGCCAACGCAGCGACCGAACCGGTGACGGCGATGGCTGAACGGTGTCGGTGGATCCATGACCGCTCGGGCGCGACGGCGGAGGTGCTCGACGCGGGGCGCGGCTGCGCTCGCTCGGTGGTCTGAGGTGTGTAGTTGGCCAGTGCACCTGCCCACGCAGGTTCTGGGGAAGGTGGAGGTAGCGCTACCACCCGCTCGGCGGTGTCGGTGTCGGTGTCGGTGTGGTGGTCGTCGACGCTGGGTGTGCTGGTCAGGTCGGCAGGCAGGGCGGTGAACCACTGTTCGTCGTCGATGGTCGAGAATGCCACGGGCGGTTCTCCTTTCACGTCGAGACGGTGATGAAACTGGCTGGCAGATGGCGGGAGTCGAACCTTCGGATACGGCCGCACGGGGGCGATGGTGTGCGGCCGCACCCGGCGATCAGACTCGGGCCACTCCGAGACCGGCCAGGGCGCCATTGATGGCATCTGCGGCCTGCGCGAGTGCAGGTCCGGCGGCGACTGCGGCGTCCGCGACCGCGGGCTGCTCGAGCACCGTGGAGGTGAAGCCCTCCGCCGCGGTGCGGGCCGGTTCGACCCACGTGCTGGCATCGCTGACGGCCTGCCGCACCACTGGCGCCGCATTAGCGGCGGCGGTGTTCGCCTGCGCGAGCAGATCCGGTGCAGGTTCGGTGGTCAGCGGTGCCGGGATGATCGGGAGCTGATCGGCCGACGGACCGACCGGCGGAGTCTCGATCGCGGGTGCGGGAGCAGGTGCGGGTTCTTCGACGGTGATCGCTTCACCGCCGGCGGCGGCGCCGCCGATCAGGCCGCCGGTGACCGCGCCGACGACGGTGGTGGCGGCGACGATGGGAGCTGAAATCGCTGCTCCGACACCTGCACCGGCCAACCCTGCGGCGCCGGGGACGAAGACGTAGCCGAGGGGCCCGGCCCAGATGATCGCCGGAGTCAGTACCGGGGTCGCCGCGACGCCCAGGCCTGCACCGATCGCTGCGCCGCCCAGGGTGATGGCGGTCCCGGGAACGAGACCGACGCCGAGGCCAGCGAGCGCTCCTGTAGCGGCTCCGCCCGCGGTGCCAGCGGCGATTCGGTCCGCGCGTGGTGCGTCGGCGAAGCCGTTGTCGACGAGGAGGTTTCCGCCGTCGGCCTGGATCGCCTGGAAGGTGTTGGAGACCTGTCGAGCCAGCGTCGGGTCGACGATCGCCGGATCGTACGGGACGGGGTTCGCGCCGACAAGGACTGTGTTCTCGGGGGTCTCGACTGGGACGATCCTCGGCTTCTTCACCGTCGGAGCTGGTGCCGGTGCTGGTGGGGGTGCCGGGGTAGCGATCTCGGGGTCGGAGGTGGCTGCGGGGCCTTGCGCCGTCGCCGGAGGGGAGTCGTAGACCACCGGGGCGCTGTCATAGGAGGAGGTCTGACGGCCGGCGTTGTAGTCCTCGACAGAGCGAGTCTGGCCGGAGTAGTCGTACAGCGGGGTGTAGCCGGGGAGATAGTCGGGTTCGGCGGCCGGGGCAGGCGTAGGAGATGTAGTCGACAGTCCCGGCTGCTGGGGTGTCGTGGTCGACAGACCCGGCTGGACGTCATCGGCGAACGCGGTGCCCGCGAATGCCACCGCGACCGACATGGCAGCGGTGGCCACTACTGTCGACCGGGCAGCGACCGCTACAGCGCGGTGCCTCCCCTGAGAGTTGTTGCTGTTCAACAAACTATCCTTTCGATACCTGGTGACAGACCCGTCGAGCGGCGGATCCGGAACAAGTCGCTTACATCGCTGGGCGCTGAAAGTGATTAGTAGAGGGAAGTATTCGGGTCTGCCGTAACGGTCGGATCGGGACATGCAGGCCCCGATCCGGCCGACACGGTCAACCCCGCTTTGCTAGCGGATGAATTGGCTCAAAAAGATGATCCACTGCAAGAAGAACGGCACTCCGTTTCCTTTCTGTTGTTGAGGGAGGGCTATTTCGGGGTGGCCGAGTGGGTCCGCACTTACGGTGGCGAAATGACGGAACGCCAGGCAGCGTGGACTCCACTCGGCCACTGCCGCGCGATTCGTTGGGGGACAACGTGTTGCGCGGACTGCGGCGGCTATACGAGCCGGGGGATGGACTCGTATCGCCGGACGGTGGTGGCAAACAGATCGGCGTACGAAGAACGACCGTCACTGCGGGGTCTTCGCTGCGGGTCTGCCTGGCCAACGCCTCGCGGGATCAGGCCGCGCGACTGAATACGCCGTCGCGATGGGGCTCGTCCACAGGTTCGCGGAAAGTCATGTCCGAGTCGGTCCATTCGCCAAGAAGCGCGCCGGTGTCCTCACATCGCATCTGATGCCTCACATGCGGTTCGGATGCGCGAAGTGAACAGGTCGCGAGGCCGGGCACTCTGTCGTTGAGTGCAGGACATGGTTCAGCAGAAACCGAAAGGTGGCTGGGGTGTAACGCAATCTTGTCGATTGAAGATTGCATGAGTGTCCTCCATATCTAGACGCACCAACTGACGGACGCGGCTAGGCTGGAAGAGCCCCGCATCCATACAGGAGCTACGGCTTGCTGGTGGTGTGGGTGGTGATGAAAGGCCCTGGGTGTGGCGTGATTGGCGTCGTGACGCACCCGGGGTCTTTTCTGTGTGTTGAGCAAGGCTGGTACTTGAGTTTCGATCGCAGTTCGACGGCTAGGTGAACATCAGGGCGGTGATGTCTCCGGCACTCGGTCTGCGATGGGGTGGCTCCTTCGATTCTCTCCATTCTGTTTAAACAACTTGTTTCAAACAACTTAGCTTATACGTCCATTATGTGCTACCTCGAATATGCGGGTGGCAAAGTTTGCCTTGTGGAGTGCTACCTACTATGAAGAGAAGGCTTCGCGGATTCGAGCCACTCCGTTTGCGGGCAGCGAGAACAGCCGCCGGTCTCAGTGGTGCCGAAGTTGCGCGGAGGTGCGGTATTGGCGCGTCGACATACTCGCAATGGGAGCTCGGTGGGGCCGATCCCAGCATTAGTGCGCTCGCGCGATGCACCAAGGTGCTGAATATCAGCATCAGCGATGTAGTGATCGTCAAACGCGGGAAGGAGCATCTGGGGGATCTGCGAGTCATGCGTGGACTCACTCAAGGTGAGTTGGCAAAGCTGGTCGGCGTCAGTCCGCAGCACGTGGGAGCGCTTGAACGTGGTCATGTTGCGCTGTCTGACACGCTCGCGCGGCGAATGGCGGATGAGCTGGGGATAGAACTCGACCGTGTTGTGGAAGCCTATGTCCGCGTGCGTAATCGCGCGGCCGATGTTCTGCCCTAAATGAGCGCTGTTCAACCCGAACCCTCCTCGAATCTATCGGTCGCCAACGGCAGACCAATCGAGGCGCTACAGGCGGTACCGGACAGCTACACGATCCGCAGGAAGCCCCTTCAGGGCGCGCTGGGAAGCAGTGTACCGATTAGCGCTGCTCGCACAAGAGGTCGGTTGATCGAACTTGGTCAGGCCAACGATCGTAGGACCGCGAAACCTGCTGTTGTGGATTGATCGAGCGCCATCAAGGATATCTCGATGTGAACCGGCTCCCATTCGCCGTTCAGGTGCCGAAAGCGGAGCACACCTTGGACAGGACTGGTGCTGGCTAGCTGGTTCGACATGGCTGCCGCTACCGCTGTGTCGTCGGGATGCATCGCTGGCAAAGGTTGCCCTGGAACCGATTCCCACGCAATCTTTGGCATTGGTTCGCCATGCCACCTAATTAAGCGAAGCCGCTTCAAGTCTAGGATTGCGTGGTATTCCCCCGGGCGCCGGATCGCCTCAAGAACACGGTGCTCAAGAATGCGCGGCGGAGGGGCAGCTTCAACGCACGTTGCTGCGCCGATGTCTTGTGTGACGCCGCGAAGTAGTATTTCGCCGGAACCGGGCTCCTCGATCATCCGGCATGAGAAGTGTGCTGCGCGTTCCTCGCCGTCGTCTCGGACGACTGTCCACACCGCCTGATGCTGGGTACCAGGGGCTGCAGTCACGATCTTTGCTAGTGCGGCGCCTTCGTCAGCGTTCGTCTTGAGTCGTTCAAACGCACCGGCTTGCGCCACGCCGCTCCGTCGATCTTCCGGTGATACCCCATAAAGGTCGAAAAGCTCGGAGGAACCGTGTGCAGATCCTACGGTGAGATTGAATTCCCAGGCACCAGCTGGGTTCCGGGAACGTGGTGTCTCATCGTCTGGCCCGCGCCAAAGGTAGGCGGCATGCAAGGTTCCGTCGTCGTGACGTATCGGGACCGCGACGGTCCGCCGCCCATTCTCATGTTGGTCATAAATATCCAGGCCGGTGGTTTGCTCCAACGCGCGCAGGGCGTCGTCAATGTGGTTGATCGCCCTGGTGTTCACTCCCTGACGTTTGGATGAGAAGTGTTGCTCTAACCGGAGGAAAGGCCGCGGGCGCTCACCTATGGCTACTACGGCGCGAGTAGAGAATCCTCCGTAGAGCGAGATCAACAACCAGTCTGTTTGCATAAGTCCCCCGGGTGTAGCAGTTCTTTAGCGGCGCGGGCGCAGAGTATATAGCTACATGTAACGGCGAATGACGTCCATGTACCGCGAGCCCAAGAGCCGCGCGAGCGCGCTGGCAACTGCTGCGTCTTGCCCCACCAGTATCTGACGTTTCCCAGATGCGACGCCGGCGAGGGTTTGTATTGCAGCTTCGCCGGGTGTGGTGCGTGCGACGCTCTCCTCAAAGCTTCGGACAATACCGTCTCTGTCAGCTTCGAAGCCGTATAGAGCCTTGCGCGCGATAGCTGTGTGCAGCCCGCCTGGGATAACGCTGGTAATCGTTAGGTTTGTGTCTGCGAACTCGCCCGCCATAGCTTCCGTCAGGGCGCGAACCGCAAATTTACTGGCTGAGTATGCCGAATAACCAGGTGCAGTGATCATTCCGAACGCTGAAGACACGTTAACTAAGTGGCCTGCTGGGCTTTCCTCTAACAGTGGTAGGAACGACTTTGTAGTGGTCAACGTGCCAAAGAAGTTGGTTTCCATGACTTTGCGATAATCATTTAAATCGAAACTAGTTACGTGACCGGCAGCAAGTACTCCAGCGTTGTTGATCAAGATGTCAAGTTGACCGAGGGTATCCCGAATCCTGTCGGCACAATCTGAAACCTTGGCAGGGTCAGCGACGTCGAAGGTGAAAGCGTGAACGGCGCCGCGTTCAGACGCTAGTTTCCTACACTCATTAACTGTGGCAGACAGGTTGTCTGCATCGATGTCTACAGCCACTAGTGTGGCTCCGGCGGCGGCAAGCTCCAGTGCCAGCGAGCGTCCCAAACCTGACGCTGCGCCGGTAACTAGGGCTGTTTTTGCCTCGAAGTACGAATTAATTACGGAAGCTCGTCGGGCCCATCTCGGAAACCGTGGTAAATGGTCCCTAGCCCTCTGACGTGCGGTTCTTTCAACTGCAGTTGACGAGAGCGGATAGGCCGAGGTCACGGAATTGCTACTCACTCGTTCGATCCTTGCAGGACTGGCCGTTCAAGCAAGTCGTTGATGTTCGTGGACGTGGATGCTTCGCATGACGACTGTCGTAATCAAACAACTGACACCAATGTAATTTTCTCCGGACTTCGTCGGCGTGTCTGACCCGTCCGAACGTGATGCTGCATCAGGATGAACAGTGGTTGGGACCGATGATGCAGATGAAGGAGGCCACGCCATGCCGATGCCCAGTAAGGGTGAGCGGAAGCCGTTGACTGTCCGAATCCCGCTAGAGCTGATCAAGACGCTCGAGGAACAACAGAGTTCAGCCGGCGTGACGTCTCTGGGCCAGTACTTGGCCGACCTCATCGCGATCGTGAATGACCGCGAGGACCTCGCGCTAGAACTCAACAGACGGCAAGACCAAGGGGTGCTGCCCCTGACTGCGTAGCCGTTTTGGCCTTGAACCGACATTCAGGCCATACGTCCAAATTGAATCTATGCAGCACCGACAACGAAAAACCCCCGGCGGGCGGGCCGAGGGTTCTCGAAGTCAGAGAGCCGAGTGACTAGCTCGTATCTCACCTGTGTTGCTACTCCCCGAAGGGACTTGTCTTGCCTGACATGTCTCAGGGTACATCGCGCCCTGAAGTAGATACAAGATTTGACGCTCGTGTCGTCGATCCGGAAGCGACTCCGGAGCGGTTGTGGCGACGTTTCGCGACCGCAGTCGCGGCACGCAACTCGATGCGCCTCTACGACCCGACCCTGCGCAAATACAGCTCAGCCGGACCGTTGACGGTCAAACGACCGGCACTGCCATCGGCGGTGCCACTGTTCGTGCGCGGGCGTGCGCGGATCGTGGCGCTGGACTTCGACACCAAAACCCATGGCCACGCCGCCGTAGTCTCGGACGTCTCGCGTGTCCTGGAATGGCTGAACGAGTGCGGCGGCCGCGCTGTCGTCGACCGCTCGACCAGCGGCGGACACCACGTCCTGATCCCGCTCGCCCCAGGAAAAACGGTATCCGTCGAGGAACTCCGCCCACTGCTGCGACAACTGACTGTGCGCCTGCCAACACTCGACATCACACCGATGACCAACGCCAAAGCCGGCTGCATCACCGTCCCCGGCTCTGCCTGCAAAGAAGGAGGCCACCGCGAACTCGTCGACCTCGACCCCGCCGAAGCCCTCGACATTCTGACCGTCGGCTCGGACGCAGGAACCTTGGCACGGCTCGAAGCTCTCCTCGGCGGCACCGGCCACGCACCCACCACCGCAGTCCAGGCACACATCCGCACGCAATCCGCTGACGAACGGATCCTCGGGTCCGGCGACGACGCGCGCCTGCACCCACGCCTGTGCCGCTCGACCACGCCGCCGCGCGCCGTCGCGGACTTTGCCGCCACCGGCCGCCTCGACACCAGCCGGTGGCCCTCCCGCTCCGAAGCCCGGCAATCCGTGATCACCCACGCCGTCCTCGCCGGCGCCAGCACCTCCGACATTCTCGCCCGCGCCGCCGCTCCGCACTGGGCCGGCCTGCGCGCGGCCTACGCCCGCTACGCCGAACCCGCGCGCGCCATCCGCCGCGACACCGCCGCCGCCCTTCACTGGGCCGCATCGAACATCCCCGATCCAGTCCGGGATTCCGGGCACAAGCAAAAGCACACAGGGGGCACCTACGATCCGCTCTTTCGTTCCTGGCTTACTCACGCACAAACCTGGGTCGCCACAGAGTTCTCTCACCGACGAGATCGCTGGACGACACACGCGGTCATTCAAGGACTGGCGTGGGCGGCTGCAGTGTCCGGGCAAATCGTCGAAGGTGTCCCCACGGTGGGGGTGGGGGGACGATCGCTCTCTATCGCGGCTGGAATGCTTCCGGAATCGACAGTGTGGTCGACTCTTGAGCGTGTGCGGGAGATGGAGGGCTCGCCTCTGTTGTTGATCGAGCGCGGTGTCGGACAGAACCCCGACCGCTACGCACTTGTCCACACCCCAGCAGGACGCGTGGCCAAGCCTTCGGCAAATCACGTCGCTGCGGAGCCCATGGAGGTCGAGTCGGTGCATCCGGCGTGGAGCGTTCTTGGATGGCGCCAGCGAATCCTCTACGACACGATCGCCGCGCAATCCGACAAGGATGCCGATGCACTCACGCCGGAAGCGTTGTTCACGGCCGTCGGCATCGGTCGCACCAGTGGGTACGACGCACTCCTTGATCTGCGGATCGCCGGGCTCCTCGTTGTCGAGTCCGGCAGGGTGCGGATCGGTCCGGTCGATCTTGATGACATCGGACACCGCCACGGGCTGACCGCCGCGGTACGGGCCCGCATCGTGCGTCACCGCGCCGAACGCATCGTCTGGCGCGAGTGGCTCGCCGCGCGTGAGGAAGCCCGCGTCCCGCCGGAGCCGGAGCCGACGTTGTTCACGGTTCCCGACAGCGGTGTCGGTGGGGAGCTCGAGCCGGAATACATCGCAGCGGTGATGGACACCGGACCACCCGAACCGCTGTAGAACCCCAGACACGCAGAACACCTCCGATTGCCGTCGCCTGCTGGACTGGTAGTAGAGACAGCGACCGGTCCAGGCCGGATGGCAGTAGTGCCCGGATCAAGGCACAGCTGGGTGCGTCAGTGGCGCAGAAGTCCGTGCGTGTGGACGAGCGCGACGAGTGCGGCATCGTCGTCGGCGATGAAGGTGCACAACGCTCGGGTGTGGGCCCAGGGCGGCCTTTTGTGTGCCGCAGCACGGACTGATCGAGACCGGCGGTAAGGGGGAGGGAGGCCGAGATTGCCCGCCGGTGTCGGCTGTTAGACCCGACGCCGTAGTTCCGCGGCGGTCGGGAAGTCTGGGTCGGCGCCGAGCGTCGCTTCGAGGTGTCCGAACAACACCACGGTGTTCAGCGCAGGGGGGGGGTGAGCGAACGCCGGTCGGCGATGGTGCGGATCTGTTCGAGTTCTGGCCGGGTGTGCAACAGCGGATGAATGTCGGCGGTGTCCTCGAACGGCAGCCGATCGCGCGCCGGGTACGGCGAGACGGTCGAGTTCGTCGAGGATGAAGTGCGCGCGTTGTATGACTTGCGACGGCGTTCACAGCAGGTGTTGACGTGGCCGGATGCGGGACGGGCCAGAAGAACCCGTCAGTGGCCGGTTCGTTACTCGGCGCTACGAGGATCCGGACACCGCTCGGCCCGCCCGGACTTAGGAGATCGTCCGCGACGTCAATACCGCGCTGGCACTGTCGAAGGCGACAGTGCGGCAGGCTCGGGTGCCGAAGTACTCGACACCCGAGGAACCTGCTCGTAGGCATTGTGTGGGTCGAGACTGTGTGCGGTGACTGATGTGCTCCGGGCATCACCGGTGTCCGCGATCGCCGGGTCGTGTCGGTGGTGCGGTCTAGTCTGCGGATATGCGCGAGAGGGAGACTGCGGAGGTGGCCGGCGTCCCCGAGCACGTCCTGGACGAGCTCGCGCAGACTCTCACCGACAGACTCGACATCCTGCTCGACCGTCTGACCGACCGTGCTCTCGACGTCCCCGACGCGGGCACGCCGGCGTGGCAGCAGCAGTGGCTGGGCCGCGACAGCGACTCCGGACGTCAGCAGCACGCACGGCGCCTCTACATCCGTGCGGTCCTCGCCAACCGCGCCGGGATCGGACTGCAGGACACGGCTGCACCGGTCCGGCCTCAACCCGCGGCCGCGCCGCTCCCGCGCGCCCGCACTGCCCGGCGCCGCAGCGTCGACTCCGATCAGCTCGCTATCTTCTGACAGTTCCTTCGATCGGCGAGAACATTCGGTATTGAGATGCATGCACCATTCGGGGAGGTATGGTCCGTCGTCTGAGGGGGAAGTGGGCCATCCTCGACGTGTCCGTCGCGGGCATCCACACTCCCGACAGTCCACATCTACGACTACACCGCTGCTCAGGCTGCGTGCCGAGTGCTACCGAGTACACGGTAACTGCCTGACTGTCGGCCCCTGGCTGGGGCAGCATGACGGTGTGGAGTGCACGCACCGCTCGGCAGACAGTAAACCGTACGTCGGAGCGAGACCTGTGCTCCGATGCCGGAGTCACTGCGGGGGATCCGAGTCGAGTCCGGTCGTCGTCATCCGGACGGCGGTGGCGTACCCCCACCGGTGGTTCGATTGCGGGGTCCGCCGTGTGAGGTCTGCGGTACGCGGCGAACGTGGCCGGGTCAGTGTGCAGCGTCGTAGGCCTCGACGCTCGAGGCGGGTATGCGGCCGCGTTCGGCGATCTCGTACCCTTCGTCCGCGGCCCACTGCCGGATCGCGCGAACGTCGGCGGGATACGGGCAGAGGTGGGCGCGGCGGCGCTTGTCGAGGCGGGTGCGCTGCCGGCGGGTTTGGGGCGATGCCGCCGGCAGCCGACTCGGGTGGCCCGGTCGATGTAGTAGTCAATTTTGCGGTGAAACTCGGTGGCGTTCTTCGCTTTCAGGTCGATGGCGTAGTTCACGCCGGCGACGGAGAATTCGATGGTTTCTCCGGATCCGTCTGCGATGACGGACCCGTCGAGATCGTCGACCAACTCGACGGAGACCTCCTTGGCCACGATGTATCGATACCTTTCACGCAAATATTTTCAGCGGGAGAATTTGTTTCGAGCGTATCCCGCCGTGCACGGGGCTCGGTGCGCATCATTTCGGTGCGAATGTCTCGGTGGCTCGGACTTGCCGCTGCAGCAAACGCCTGCTTCGGCCACGTCGGTCACACTCACCGCCTCGGGTCGGGCATCGACGCTGCAGCCGAGGTGACGGTGGCGACGAACTCGGCGGCGATCTCGCGAAGTCGGCGGTTGGCGTTCTGCGACTGTGTGGACAAGATGGCGAACGCCTGATCGGGCCCGATCCGGTGCAGCGCCATCAGAATTCCTTTCGCCTGTTCGATGGGGGCGCGGTTGTTCATCGCGGTGCGCAGTCCGTCTGCGGTGCCGCGGGCGGTGCTGTAGCGGGCGAAGTCGCCGAGTGCGGCGCCGATGACGGTCGTCAAGGCTGTGAGCAGAGATCGGTCGATGTCGTCGAACGCACGCGCGGTGCGGCTGTAGAGGTTGACGGCGCCGAAGGTTGTGTCAGCCGAGGCGATGGGTTCGGCGAGGATGGAGTGCACTCCCGCTGCCCGGGCGGTGGGTCCGAACGACGGCCACCGCTGATCGACGACGTCGCAATCCGCGACCACCGTTCCGGGTGTCCGTGCGGCAGTCAGGCACGGCCCGGAATCGAGGTCGTACTGCTCGGTGTCGATCAGCAGGGTCGATTCCTCGGTGGAGCAGGCGGTGAAGGTTCGTCCGTCGATATCGATGGTGACACTGGCGTAATCGACGTCGCCGATGTTCTCGCACGCCGCGGCGATGAGCCGCTTGAGTGTCTCGAGCAGATGGTCGTCGTCGCGGATCGAGTCACCGATCGTGGCCACCACAGCGCCGAAGTGGGCTGCGGCGGAGCGTGTCCGGTCGCCAGCCTCGGCCAGCGAGCCGGATTGTTCTGTGGTGATGTCATCGTGGGGAGCGGAGTCGTTCACGTACAGATTCGACCACACGGCCGCACTGGAGCCCGGTATTCGGTGCCTGCGGACATCGTGATTGTACGGGGGACCAGGTTTCGATCAGCGAGGGCAGTGGCATCCGAACACCGGTACACCGCTACACGGTGCCGCGGCGCGGGGGGCGCTGTCCAGCAACCGGCAGGGCCCTCGCGCCTCCCCGGCCGCCTGCAGCGTCCGGCTCACCGACCAACCGCATCTTCCCCTGGGCCGCTACACCGACCGTGTCAGCTGGCGATCCAGATACGGCGGCGTGCAACGGCTTTGATGCGCGTGACCATCACCGGACTGAGCCCGAACTCCCCGAACACTCGTCCCGGATCTCGGTCGAGAACATTCAGGACGGCGCGATAGAACTCGCGGGCGGCCATCTCGAACCGAGTGGCGATGTCGTCCTCCGGGCCTCCACCGTGATTCACCCACCGCAGCGCGTAGTCGATCATCGCGTGATCGTATGCGGAAAAGACCTCATCGGAGCTGCCGCCCATGTCCGCTGGTCCATGTTCGAGACGCTGCGCCACCATCATCACCTGTTGCTCACCCTGTCGTCAGTACATGCTGTTCACGCGGCCATTCGGGTGATCACCGGACGCACCGTCTCGCCCCGCGCGCTGAACTCTTCGTGTACATCGCCAGTCTCTGTGTACATCGCCGCGGCCGAGCGGCATGGGGCGGCGGCAGGGGAATTCGGGCACCTGCCACCGCCCACCGGTCCCGGCGGACGCCCCCGCAGTCCGACCGGGATGCCCAGGACTACGCCGCTGCCGCGGCGGTGACCGCAGGGTGCGGGGTCGGCGGATAACCGTCGTCGTCGAACACTACTTCACGGTGTTGTTCGATCAGATCTGCTGCAGCGCATTCGGCTGTGCTGGAGTCGATCCCGAGAACCGATGCCCACCACTGTTGCCTGTGCGGGTCGTCGGGCCACACCACTGGATCCGTCACATCGATCTGCATCACCACCTCACCTGACCTTTCATCGCAGATGTCGTTTTTGGACAAGGCATCGACGACGCAGTCGTTCCCGGCCTGCACCCACAGACGAGCCGGGAGCGACTGCACAAGGGCAGATCAGGTCTGCTGCGTCTCGATCGAGCGTTGTCCGCCGGCGCTCCCGGCGCTGATCTCGATCTTGCGCGGCTTGGCGCGTTCGGCGAGCGGAATGGTCACCGACAAGACGCCGTTGTCGTACGACGCGGCGATCCGCTCGGTGTCGACGCCGTCCCCGAGAGTGATCTGGCGGCGGTACGTCCCGGCGAACCGTTCGGAGGAAATCCACTGCACCCCATCGCTATCGGGCGCGGTGCGGTGCGCGGTGAGGGTCAGCGTGCCGCGGTCGACATCGACGTCGATCGAGCCCGGGTCGACGCCGGGCAGGTCGGCACTGAGGACGTAGTGATCGTCGAGTTTGTACAGGTCCATCGGCATGAACCGGGGCGCACGATCGGAACCGCTCGAGGTCCCGAGCATCGCCGAGGTGATCGAATCGAGGTCACGGAACGGATCGAAGCGAAGCACAGCAACCACCTCCGTCAATTCCCAGATGCGCCCGCCCCTATAGCGGGCTGCTCTTGACTGTGCGATACAAAAATTAGCACTCACCCGCTGTGAGTGCCAAGATGGTTGTACAACTTTTTTCGACAGATTTTCGGGGCAGAGATCGTTCCACGAGGACGGTCGATGATGCTGCGCGAGCACCACATCGGGCAGTGTGCGACAAGGCGAGGAGTATCGCGATGACAATGACGACAAACAGGAACAGGTCCGACGATATCGGCGGTGGACCGGGTGTGCGGCGGTGGTGGAATCGGCGAGCATTCAGCCGGGCCGAGAACACCGACTCGGCGTTGATGATCGGCGCCCTGTCGATCGTGAGTTTCTGGGCCCCCGGCCTCGGGGTCGCGCTCGGGATCCTCGCGGTTCTCGCGGCGTTGTGGGCTGACCGAAGCCCGATGCTGGCGGGGCCGCGTGCGCCGCGCGGCGATGCGGCGCTCGCCTACGGCGCCGGCCTTCTCGGGGTGATCCTGGGGGCCGCCTTCGTGGCCATGGTCTTGCCGAACTGGTGACCTGCCATGAGTGCGAACATTGTGCGCGAGCTGAGCGTCGCCGAACTGGACGCCGCGCTCACCGACACCGACGAACAACTGCGCAGTGCGCGCGGGGAGGGTGCCGAAGCGGCAGATATCGCGGCACTCGAATCAGCCAGGCGCCGACTGCTGAACGAGTTCCGTCGCCGCGGGCTCTGAGGGCCAACCGCATCCACTACCAGATGTTTCGGCCAAACCTGAACACAGGTCCGAGCGTTTCGAAGTCGGAACACCCGGCGTTGCGGTCAGCAGCCTATTGCATTTCGTCACACGTGACGAAATGCAATGGGCTGCGTGCCTTGTGGCTTGGGTTCCCATTCCGCCGACGAACCGAACGCTTGTTGGATTCGCACGTCTACGCCACGCTCGGTCACCAATGCGTCCGCCCGTGCTGCCGCAGTGGACGGGCCGGGTATCTCGAGAGGAAGAAAGACATGCTGACCGCGCTGATCCCGATCGGGATCAGTGTCTAATGGGCTGCTAGACTACGCGTTAATCGCAATGACAGTCATTGCCGATAAGCTACCTTATGACAAGTAGTAGTTCCGCCATTCGCATGTTCTGCGAATAGCTCCCCTGTATGTAACAAGCCATCGTGTCTCCAAAATCGACTCCTACCTGCATAAACACGCTCGATCCGTACGGCTGCGGACGCTTTCGGCGAGTGCAAGCACGCGACGGCCCTACTGCACGGGTACGTCCGTGACCTGGGTTTACGTCGGTATCTGTTGCGGTTTCTGCTCTCTGACTGCAAAATATGCAGCGATGCCCGCGACCCGGGCCGCGGATTCCGGCGCTGACACCAGGCGAAACACCATCGGGTTGAGCGACTCAGGCCGTGGTGGGTGCCGATGCCGAGGTTCTCGTACCTCGCCCGAACATCAGCCGTACCTTTCGCGTCGGCACCCTTCCGGGTCGGCCCGCCGAAGAGGACAAGCGGAGCACACTTGGTCCGGACCACGGATAGCCCCCGACGGGCATACGGGTGGGGGATAAACATTCGGGGGGATGGATCAAGTCGAACAGTCGGATCAGTACATGGCTACGACGAATACTGCCCGCGAGCACCTCTCCCTCACCTGGTCAGCCGGTACCCGGTGTCGCAGTGCTGCCGCAGCAACATGTCCGCGCCCATCAACTCCTGACCGCGGACACCACCACAGCCAGCAGACGCGCGAGACTCCGCTTTCGGACGATCAGCGACGTGATCAACACCAATGAGCGGTATCCGCAGCTGATTTCGTTGCTTCTCGATTGGTTGAGGAATGTCGAGCAGCGCAGTCAGGCAACCGATCTGCGTGTCCTCGGGAACCTTCGAGACGCTCTCGCTCGGGCACTGACGACCATCACGCGGTAGGTACCGACGCGGTTGCGTTCGCTCGACCAGTTCTACCTCGATCCACCGCTGCACCCGATCAACAGCCACGCAGCAGCGAATGCGCTGAGCTTCCTCGCGGTGCCGTCCGATTACGACCGCATGGTCGCGCTCGTCACCGACCGTTCACAGGCAGAGGGCCGCAGTGCGATCCTGGACTGGCTGATCGACCAAGGCCGCCCCGATGCCCTCGACATCGTCGTCCGCGAGATCGAAGACCCCAGCGTTCGTGCCCTCGGCATCAAAGCCATCCGCTAATACCGCCCACTGCCCCCGGGCCTACGACCCGCCATCGAGCACTACCTCGACGACCCCGACAGTGAAGTCCGCACACAAGCACGCCGCACCCTCGCGCGGCTACCGGACTGAATGATTACGCTCGTCTGTCATTCAGGGTTTTCGTGGCAGGCATTGGTGCTGGTGGTGGTGACGGATGCTGCTGTCGTCATGTCGGGTCGTGGCAACGTTCGCGTGCCACAGCTATGGCCCCACTGTTAACGCCGCCACCCAATTGCCGTGGAAACGAGCGCGGAACCACGAGCAATCACAACCCATGGAGAACTGACGAACAGGACTCGTCGGTTCTGTTGCATATGGATCCGGCCAGGCGAAGATCGGGGTGTGATCCACACCGGAACTGGCGACATGCGCTCCCGCTCACACGTCTCGCCGACACCACGCAAACTCTTCAAAGGCAAGGACCTGCGGGTTCATGCCGCTGATGTTCGGGGTCCGATCGAATTGAGTCGTGACATTATCGACCTCGTCTTTGGCCAGCAGCTCGCACGCGCTCGGAGGGTTGCACTTACAGAACGCCCCTATGCGCAACCATGGCACGAGTATCTGACGTCGATCGATCATGAAAATCGGGAATTCATTGACCTCATAGAGAGCTTGTCTCAGCACCTCGTCACGCAGTCCGGGCGCGCAGAGGTTGTTGCCAAGGTGTGTTTGACTGTCATGCTTGCATCCGGATGTGTAATACGGCCAGCGTTCGACAGCGTGGTGCTGGAGCCCGATCGAGCATCCGAAATCATCGGCCCACGAGACGGCCTGGTACCACTCCCGGAATCTGGGATACCGTCGACCGAATCTCGAAATGCCAGACTCGTGTTCGCGGTGGGGTCGCTTCCTACGAGCGACCCCACCTTGGCGGACGCCTTGATCGCTGCGGTTGTGCAGCCGTGCCGGGTCCGTGTTTTCGGTTAGCAATCTTCGATGGAAGACCGCACTGCGGGCGGACAACAGTGGGGTTGAAATGCTTTAGTTGAGCAACCCTAGGCTTGAATCTCGCCGGTAGGTACGGAACGGCAACATGTCGTTTGCAACGATCCACTGAAGGAACGAAACCGGTATCGTACCCATAGCGTCTGCATCGACGTGATGACCGTCTTGAGAGAGCCCCTGACGGAAAAGCAGAACGGCACGGCGTTCTCTTGCGACCTTGAGACCAGGTCGAACTGTCAAAGGCTCAAAACGCGGTGGCCACTCCAGAAGGTCACTGAAATATCGAGCGATTATCGGTATTGCAACCTGCGACTCTTCATGCGACTTGGTTCCCGGCATGAGGTTCGGTAGCCCGTATCCGTCATCTGTCGTGTCTTCGATTGTGTAGCCGGATTTTTCGCGCGCAAGATGGGTCGTGGAAGTCGGCGACAGCCGGTGTGTCCTACCTGGATGCACGAGGATCCAGACTGCCTGCTCGTGCGAGACCGTCTGGCCGCGTTCCAAGGGACCCGCGCAGTCGATTCGGAATCCCGTAACATCCCTAGTCACGGAGTAACGTTCGTTCATTCGCAGCGCTCTGCCCGTTGCGTGTCCCCACCACTGGATGTGGCAACCTCCGCGCTGTTTCGTTTGCACTATCGTTGCGTCCACGGTCTCAGCAATCGAGACACTGTGACGCGAGAGCCCGCCGTGTGCGTCTGGCACGTCCAGGCGCCTATGCCCGTCGGTAACGTCCTTGGTGGACCTACCAATTTCGAGGTGGTCCCCTTCTGCCATCTGGATCGTAGGTCCGACCTGCTTCGGCGGGCTGAACCGTACGACTGGAACCTGGCGATTGTTCATACCTCCATGTCGGTACTTGACCACCTGCGAGGTCCACACTTCGACCGTCGTATTTCTTGATTGTGTCATTACCTAATTCCCCAGCCTTCCATGTGATTCGCTACACGGATCAGTATCTTTTCGTACCGCTTCGATCGCCGCGATCGTTACCTCGGCTGCGACGGGAGCAGCATCCGCCGCGCCTGATCGAGGTGACTGATCACCGCCGAAGATTCGGACAGCGACGACAACTTCGGGGCTCTCTGCCGGTGCAAGTGCGACGATCCATCCGTCGTACGAACCGTGGTCGTCGTCCGCGGTGCCAGTCTTCGCAGCGACTGCGATGTCGAGATCCCCGAGCTCACCTGCGCGGCCTTCTTGCACAACCGCCCGCATACCGTCGAGCACAGGTCCTGTTACGAAATCGTCGAGTGCGGTGTGGGGTGGAGGTGTACTCGGATTGATGTCGAGTTCGTCGCTGATGCATTGCCCGAGCTCTACGCGCGCTCGGGGTAGAGCGCCATTCGTTGCGATTCTGCCCACGGCCACGGCCATCTCGTACGGTGATGCCCGAACGTCCTGTTGACCGAATCCTGTGCGAGCGAGTGCGTCTGGGTCGCCTTCGGTGCCTCCGACGGCAATGCCGGGTCGAGTCGAGAAGTCAGCGGAGTCGGCGGAGAGCGTCGCGGCCATTTGGGTGATCGACTGAAGGCCGGTTCGGGTGGCGATCTCGGCAAACGCGGTATTACTGGACTCCGCAAGTGCACGGGTCAGATCGCCGCCGCCTTCGAAGTTGCCGGCGTTATGGACGATGCCGACCCCGCCCGGGGGCGTGTATTCGTCGCGGACGGGTGTCGTGGTGTTCAGTCCAGCGCTCAGAGCGCTGGCCGCGACGACGGTTTTGAACGTCGACCCTGGTGCGCTTTGCGAATACACGGCCGGATAGCCAGCGTCGTACGAGTGTTGGTTCGAGCGCTGCGAGTAAAGGCCTAGGACGCTGCCGTCATCGAGATCCAAGGCTACGACGTCCCCCGTGTATCCACGGGAATCGAGGCTGTCGCGGGCAGCAGTCTGGACCGCCGAATCGAGGGAGGTGACCATCGTCGGCGATTCACATTCCTTCTTGACTACGAGGTGTTCCAGCCACGGTCGTGAACAGGTGCCGACGCCGGTGTTCATGTTGACGAAGTATGCGGCATCGATGTCGCCGTTGAGCTGCGGCATCGATGAGTCGAGGGTGCGGGTGTGCACGTCCGAACCTGTGGTCGGATCACTCACCGTCGACGCGGAAAGAAATGGCGTTCCGTCGCGGAAGACTACAGGTCCGGGGACTCGGGATGCGGCTTCTTGGGCTTCGGATCGGGCTGGGACTTCAGGTTCGACGGTTTGCCAGGCAACCACTGCGATGACGGTCAGCCAGAGACCGAGTGTCGCCCACTTCGTTCGGTCGACGCGGGCAACGATATTGAGGTCCGTGGCACTTGGAACTGGTCGCCACCGGTGCGCGCCGATACCGACGATCAGGCCCACTGTGATCCACATGCATGTCAGGGAACTTCCTCCGTTGGAGAGGAAGGGAACGACCATTCCGGTGACAGGCGCCTTGTTGATGGTGGCGAGCGTGACGTATATAGCTTGCACTGACACCATGGCCGCCAATCCGGTCGAAATCAGGCGTGGGCCTGCGCTGGTGGCACGGGTTGCCGACAGCCAGCAGGCGGTGACCAGGGCGACAAACAGGCAGCAGACTGCGATCACCACTATCGCCCCCCGCTCCTCGCCGATGCCGGCGAGGACGAAGTCGTTCTCGACGTTGGCGACGTCGAGTGGGGATCCGTTGTTGAAGCCGGTGCCGAGCCAGCCACCTGTCGCGAACGACCGTAGCGCTGCACCTGTGTTCTGAAGCTGCCCGTCGGGCGTGACAGGGTTCAGCATCTGGTCGATGCGAGCGCGGAGCTTGCCGACGCCGAAGAACATCGCGACGACGAGGATTGTGCCGACTGCCGTGAAACCTATCCAGACGCGCGGTGGTGGTCCGCACACGATCATCATGACCGCTACCGCGCCCGTGAGAACTAGAACCGGCCCGAGGTCGGATGCGTAGCCCCCGAGCGCCCCGGCGAACGCGACCGGCCAGCACGCAAGCAACGCAGGCGCTACTCGTCCGGACCGTAGTGCTGGACCTGCGGCGTACAGCATCGATCCCAATCCGATGATGATCAAGATTCTGGCCAGATCGCCGGTTTGACCGACGAAGGGCCCCAGCGCTATCCAACCTGGGGCTCCGTTGACGAGGACGCCGATCCCGGGTACGAGGGGAAGGGTGAGCACCACACACCCGGCGATCGCAACACCGGTCCCGGCAATTGTGCGAGCTGTGCTTTTCCAGGTACTGCCGATCCAAGCAGCGGCGAGGAAGGCGGCCACTCCCACTAATGCCCATCGCGCCTGGTCGATGCCGCTGACCGGATACAGTCTTTCCCCCGTCACCGCACCGAGGCACGTAAGGGTCCAGGCGGCCAGTGGTACCACGAGAGAGGCTGCTTCGCCGACGACGCGACGAACGAAGACACACAACACGATCGGAACTACCGCAGCCGCCACGACGTAGGGCAACGACTCGTGCACGGACCAACCCAGCTGCGCCGTCGCGGTCAGCACCAAGAGCGCGGGAGGACCACCTGCCAGTGCCGCGAGTTCGCTCGAGCTCCGTCCGCCGCTGAAACTGGGGGCACCGTCGCCTGGTACTTGAGTAGCGACCGATTCTGCGTGTACCCGAACAAGGGCAAGAGCTGCGAGCGTCAGCAGGGCCAGAGTGGCCATCATGTCTGCGATCATCCCGCTGCTCCCGTGGCACTTCGCTTCACCAGACGTATCCGATCGTGATTCCCCAGCCGGATCACGCAGTCGAACGTCGCCGCCCTCGGTTGGCGGGACGCTATCCGACTGTTGTCGAGCCACGTACCGTTCGTGCTGTCGAGATCCTCGACTTCGACCACCTGAGCGGCGGGATGCCAACGTAGGGCAGCGTGTACACGCGAGACGGTCCGCGAGGAGATGATGACGTCGCAGGTGGCCGCTGAGCCGACTACGTATCGCTGCCCCTTGCGAAGTGCAATGCGTCGGCCATCGGGCAGGTCTGCGAACCACAGCTGAGAGGCGTTACCTGGTGCGACATCGGTGATGTCATCCCCTCCGCGCGAGCGCCGACGGACGTCGCCCACCTGATCGGTCGGTGCGTCGTCGCCATCGGGATATTGGAGTGCCACCTCGACATCTCGCCGGCCAAGGGTCGGGTTCGCTTTGAGGGAGAACGCCACGCCGGAGTAGTCCCATGATTCCGCTGCAGCTCGGGCAGCGAGATCTTCGCCCAGTTCGCGGGAGAACTGCACCCAGATCGGTGCGATACGTTCATACATCTCCGGGGCAAGTTCTAGACGCACGCGGGTCGGCATGAACTTTGTTCGGGCGGTACCGATCGCTCGATTCGCGATCTTGTCCAGAGCCCGGACACTGACGTTTTCAGGGGTAGGCAGAGGTACCCGAAAACGCTCCTGCACCGTCTTGGAGACTGCGCGAGGAGCGTTTTCCCTGAACGCGCCACGCTTGCGGTGAGATCGGACCACGTTCACTGTGACAACAGCTGCAGCGACCAGTGCGGCGATGATGATCAAAGCGGTCATGCTTTCCTCCTCGGTCGAGGAGGAAAGCATGACGCGATCCGGTCTTCACAAACAGGACCAATGGATTCTGTCGGTCAGGCGCGCTGGATACGGCCAACGATCACTGTGATGTTGTCGGTTGCACCGGATCTGGCCGAATCGACGAGTCGTTCCGCAATGTGTACCGTCGGGCGCTGGCGCGCCTCCACCATGACTGCTTCGATGTCACGCTCGTGCAGTGAGCCTTTCCAGAGGCCGTCAGTAGCTACGAGCACGATGTCGCCGGCTTCTGCCTCATGAGCCCATACATCGGGTGTAACCGATTGCGCACCACCGATGCTGCGTGTGAGTGTGTTCCCTGTCGAATGGTCTGCTGTCAGCTTTCTCAGCCGTCTACCTCGCGCAGGGAGAAGGTAGACACGGCTGTCACCGACATGTGCACCGTACAGATAACCGGTGTCGTCGAGGTGAACGATGTCCAGAGTCGTTGCCCGTCCCCGATCCGCGGGGTCGTCGTCCTGACGTGCCCGGACCTCGGTGTTGGCACGCGTAACCGCCGAGACCAGACTCAGACCGTCCTCCTCGATCGCATCGCGAACCGACCGCAGCGCAGCGCGAGATGCTTGACCGCCCGCAGACCGCCCGCCAACTCCATCGGCTATACCCAACAGAGACCCGCTGAGAATGGCCCAATCCTGATTTTCTCTGCGCGGTCCGGTATCCGTCGCGCTGTCTGCGTCGAAGAAGAGTGCGCCACCGCCGCCTGGGAACGACAATATTCGCCCGACTGTCGATTCTTCGGTATCGATCCGGCTTGCCGATCGGCCGAACAGCCGGTCGAGGGCTTTGCCGCCCCCACTCCCAGTCGCTGCTTTGTGATCGGCTGCGGCAGGCGCAGAGGGCACTCCGATGTCGGTCATTTCGCTTTGCACAGAGTTCATTTCACTGCCGAGCGAAACGTGACGAGTGACGGTCAAGCTGGCTGGGTCGACCGTTGTACGAGGCGCATTGAAGTCGTCCACACGTGAAGGAGTCGGCACACGGTCGGAATCGGACGGCCGCGATAGCGGAAACTTGCGCACGCGACGTTGGGCATCATCGAAAGCGAACGGTTTGTGAGACATGTCGTTCCGATCATCGCGGGTGTCGGGGGCTATTCGTGGCCGTGTCACGGGAGGACCGAGCGGATCATGCTCTGTTTGTTCCTGGCGGTCGGCCCACGAACCACCGGATTCGGACCGTCCGCCTCTGCGGCGGAGGGTCAGTTGTCGAAGGCGAGTACCAGCGAGTCGCCAAAACAGAAGTGGTACAACACTTCCAACGACAAAAACTGTCACCGCGGCGTTGTTACGAATGAAGTCGATTCTCCCCACGCCGAAGACCAGCACAGCGACGATGACGACCCACAGTGCAGCGCCGACCATTCGGACAGGCAACGTATCCCGGGCTTCGTTCTTCGCAGGCGGGACTGGCGAAGAGTTGTGGGCCATCGCACGTGCCTCTCTCGGTGGTAGATGCTCTTTCATCGTATGCTCCTCACCGTCGAATCTAGACGCGCCAGAGCGTCCGACATCACCGCCTCGTCACCGCGATTCTCGAGCAGCGCGGCCGGGTCGGACAAACTTTCGCCCTCGGCCAGCGTCAGAGCAGTGGAGTCGACCCGGTCAAGTGGTTCGTTGGAGAGCCAGCGTTCGACAAGATCGGCGAGCGGCGTCGGCACACCGGGGGTGACGACGTCGAGCCGTGGAGCGACTGGCCGTACCTTTTCCAGCCACCGTCGGTACTCGTCCGATCGACGGTCGATGCTGCCATCGTCGAACCGGGGTATGTCAGTCCAGCTGGACTCGGCGAAGTCGCGCGGGTACCTCCCCGAAATGAGTCGGTAGACCATTGCGCCTACCGACCACAGGTCGGACAGTGCTGTTCGATGTCCGAGTCCGCGGCCCGGCAGGATTTGTTCGATGGCAGCGTAGTTGTATGTGCCGGTGAAGGTGGAGTCCATGTCGGTGAACCCTGCTTGGTCGAATGTGCGGGTTGCAACGGCGATTCCGAAGTCTGTGAGCGCCGCATGCGGTTTTCCGTTGATGAAGTCGACCAGCACGTTGGCCGGCTTGATGTCCAGGTGCAGGAATCCGGCACGATGTGTCACGAGCAGCGCCTCCAACGTCTGGTGGATCAACTCCAGCAACGGAAGTATCGGCACCTGGTCGCCCCAGCGATCCTGCACGTACTTTTTCAGATCGCCTAATGGGTAGTGCCTCATGACGATGAAGGGCCTCTCGGAGTCGTCGTCTGATTGCACGTCTTGGCCGCTGACGATGTCGACGACATGGAGGCGTCCCAGGGGAATGAGCCGGGCGAGAACGTCGCGTTCGAGTCCTTTGAGCGCTGGCTGCGCGGCTGGAGCGAACGCAGGATCGATCTTTCCGATTTTTGCTACGAAGAGTTCGTCGCGAGTGGTTTCGTCGTCCTCCTCGCGATCTTTGCGCGTGCACAGCCACAGGTCGTACCACCGCGTTTGGGCGTCCGGGAGCGGCTCGATGAGTCCGAATTCGTCGCCGTCGGTCGTTCGAAGGATGTACCCGGGGCCGATTCCGTTGTTCGATTCCGAGTCCGGGTCGACAAGCGTCTCCGTCTCATCGGGAACGTCGTTACGCGCATGGGTTGCGCGTTGCCAGCTTCCTCGGATGTCGTCGGCCTGCTTGCCGAAGACGTCGGTGAAGAATGCGCGGCGTTGATCTGCTGCAGGCTTCTTCCATCCCCTCTGGTCTTCCAAGAAGTGCGGAACGGCGTGCACAGATGCGTTGATCTTTCGAGCCAGTTCGTCGTTCGCATCGATGCTGTCCTTGCGGACACGCGCGTCGTGGCCGGTTGTGCCTCCGACGAACTTTGCGGTCAACGGCACCAGATCGATGCTGGCGAGCACAATGAACAACAAGATACGTACCGCCCAGATGGTGGTGCCGTGTTCTCCGGAAGCAAGTGAGGACAGCGCGACGATCCGGCGCAGAAGCCCGTCTTGACTCGAGTCGGCCTCGGTGGGCAGCGGGACCGCGTTGACCTGTTCACTGACCAGGATCTGTGCCTGGCATGTGTCGATGGCCTGCTGCGTCAGCACGGTGCTCGTCGGTCCCTGGCCGCACGATTGCAACTGCTCCGCGGTGAAGCCTGCCGGTTTGAGGACCACTGTGTATTCGTCGCGCGCGGCGACAGCTCGCTGGAGCGCTTCGTTCGCTCTCGTGACGGCAGCGGAGGCCTGGCGCCCTTCCTCGCCGATTCCCGGGACGCCGGTTCCCGTGATGCAGTCCGGCGCCGGGTTCGTTTCGCACCTGAGCACGCGAGTCGCGGTTGCGACTTCCGTGGTCGCGGCATCGACAGAGTCAGTGAGCCGTTTGGCAGCTGTGTCTGGATACGCGATCTGTTCTGCGTACCTCTGCTCGGCCGATGCCTTGGCCTCCAGCCGAGCTTGGTTGTACTCGTTCTGCTGACGGACTGCTGCAGCGTGGTTGTCTCGCTCGACTTGTGCTGAGATCTCGTCATTGAACAGTGTCAACTCG
The DNA here is from genome assembly GCF_057808915.1 of Rhodococcus sp. FG69. NCBI lineage: Bacteria > Bacillati > Actinomycetota > Actinomycetes > Mycobacteriales > Nocardiaceae > Rhodococcus > Rhodococcus sp. FG69. The sequence continues at coordinate 64,735 of NZ_JBMDIX010000005.1, forward strand.
ACGCCTTCTGCCATCAACACCGCAATACCTGCGGCGAGCAGGAAGCGCACGAAGAACAGGCTGAATTTGCTGCGCCAGCGCGAGGAGGTCAGGGGCCGGGAGACAATCAAGCGGTCGACGTTGAATACGACAATCGTCCAGACCACTCCGATTGCGATCACCAGCGCCAGCGGCAAGTTCGAGTAACCGGTGGTGGCGAGGAGAACCGCAGAAATGCCGGAAATCACCGAGGTCACGATGACCGACATGCCGAGGCTGCAGTACCAGTTGAGCTCGGCCCTTTCTTTGATGTGCGTCCAGTTGGCTCCGCAGCATCCCAGCAGAAAGCGCGCTATTGGGCCAGGCCGGGTGATGGTGACCGGTCCAGTGGGGGTTGTCATGGCCGTAGCCTTTCCGAGAAGTGCGTGACGCCGTCAAGGTCGGCATCGCGAGGATCGAATGTGGTGGAGCCACGAGAAGTCATGGGCGACGCCCGCTTTGCATGAGGAACAGCAAGGGTAAGAGGTCGACGCCGACCAGAATGAAGAGCAGGCTGCCGATGACAACCCAGACCGGGCCCGCGGTCCCCGAGCTGCCGGACAGGTAGCCGAATGCTTCGAGTTTCGGAAGGAGCCCGTCGCCAGAGCGAGCGGAAGGGGGTTCTGGGGTGAGTTGATCAGCTGCTGATTCGATCAGCAGCTGTCCCTGACAGCGGTCCGAGTCGTACTTCGTCAACTCGGTCGTCTGTCTCGAGTATCCGCACGTCGCGAGCTGGACTGCGTCGAACGCTTCAGGCACCGGAGAGCTTATGTACTCGGCAAGCCGTTGCTGCGACGAGATGCGCTCAGCATTGATGGCAGACAGCTCCTCATTGAGGTTCACCGCTCTGGGTCCTATTCCCGATATGCCTGTCTCGCTGCAGTATTCGGTCGGCCTCATCTCGCACGTCATCTTTTGCAGCACTGTGTCCTCTTGGGATTCAAGGTCAGAAATTCTGTCCTGCAGCTGTTTTCGCGTAGCATCGGGTTGCGCCAGTTGCTCGGCGTGTATGCTCGCCGCTACGTCGCGATTGGCTGCTCGGATGCGGTTCCACTCGGCCAGGTCATCTTGTTGGTGCGACACAACGTCCATCGACACCTGTGAGCGAATCTCCTGCCCGAAGACCACCATCCCCAGCACCCAAGAAGCGGTCGCGGCAGTGAGCAGGCTAACAAGCACCATGACAGCTACCCCAAGGAGATGCGCTCCGGTGCGGCGTGAGCGTGTGAACACGGTAGACGCTACGGTCGCCACCACGAGGCGACGATACGAAAAGTACAGGACACCGACGACGACACCGACGACGGCTGCCCACACAGCCTTCACGTCGGCAAGTTCAGCGACAATCGCGGCACACAGCGCCACGATCATCGTGGAGAACAATCCCGCTACTCCAACGCTCTGCAACACAGTTTTCGTGACAACCGGCGCGGTCTCGCCGTGCGTTGCGCCGCCGGCACACCAAACGAGTGCCCGGGAGAGCCAGCTCGTGCTATACCGTTCGAGCGACTCCTCACCTTCGCGCTCGGCTCCGCCGCCGGCAGGTTCATCCGGATGAACCGTCGGATCCTCGTCGTGGAGCATCGCGCTGTCTTTCCCCCTCATCGAGATTCCTGGTCGGTTGATCGCCGCTGCCGGCTGTCGGACATCCGCGCTGCGAGCACGGCAACACCCGAGCTGGGATCGGACTCGCGTCGAACACGTCGTGCCGCAAAGTTTGGCTGTTCACACCGGACATGGATCGCTCGGCGCACTCCGCGAAGTTGGATCAGATCATCACAGCTGCTGTAAAGTTCAGCGCTCACCCCGACGCCGGGTGCCACAACCTGAACGACACGAACGTCGGCAGCTCTGAGTGCGCGGGCGAGCGGTGCGAAAATGTGGTCTCCGGACGCGATGATCACCTCATCGTGATGTTGAGCCACCCTCTCCACATCCACCGAATCCAGCAATGCAAGGTCTGCAGCGTCCGCTGCAGACGTGACACCAATGCGCCGCGCGGTTGCCGGTACTGCGAAGAATGCCGCAGCGGCGTGCCGCCAGGCTGCGGCGATCGTGATCTGGTCACGGTCCCAGACACCACCCATGGTGGTGACGTAGTCCTCCCACCAAGCAGCGCATCGGTCGGCGGAAACGTCGCCGGCGACCATGTTCTCGATGTCGAGTAAGTGCAATCTGGATGAATTGATTCGGCTAGCCCGGGCCACGCTCATGACTTCTCCGATCTCCGTCAGGACCCGTACATGCGGGTCTGGCAATGATCAAACTGGAGAACAAGGGACCAAAACAGGATCAGTGCGTCCCCTCCCGGGGGAGGTCGTGCAAGCATTCATGAAATGCCGCGCGGCGACTGCAGCGTGGCGCTCCCGTGCGGGGCAGCGGGGTTGGGCTGCCGTACCTAGTCTATACAGTCCTCGTCGGAGCAGTGCGGAGAGCCGCCGGTGCGGGTCCTGACACGTCATCGGGCACAGGCGATGTCGGTCGGTAAGCTCTTCGCGAGTCCGGTCGAACGTTCCGGCATGAATCGAGGATCTGGGCGTGACAACGGATACTGACATCAAGTATGAGACCAAAACGGTTCGCGCGGTTCGCGGCATGGAGTCGCGCACCATAGAAAAGTGGGAAGGTGAAGGCTGGCAGGTCGTCTCTCAGGTACCCGCGAAGATCCGGACGGAAATCATGTTCCGGCGCCCGGTGCCCAAGTCCCGCCCACTCCTTTGGATTGCCTGCGGCGGCGTGCTGACGATTGCGCTCGCCACCGTCATCGTCATCGGTGTGCTCGGCGAAAAAGACTCATCGCCAGCAGAACCGGCGATTCCCTCATCGACCGCGGTCGCTACACCGGACGCGCAATCGTCCCCAGAAGTCGCAGCGCCGGCGCCATCACCGGGGCCGGACGACAGTGTTCTCACCGCGGAGAACAATCCGGAGCTCGCGGCCATGCTCGCATCGACTGATTATTGTTCACCTGACATCGCAACATTCGCTGAGGCTTATCGTGGTCGGACGATCTCGTTCGCTGGCAGCATCGTCACGATGGCACCCCACGAGGGCGCGACAACCAGATACGACATCCTCATCGGTGTGGGCGACTTCAGCGAAGCCTCCGCGCGCGGGCCGGCCTTTCAATTTCGTGACGAGAACACCGTGGGCGATCTGAATTGGGTCGGCTCCGTGCCGGACACGATCACCGTCGGAACAAACCTGGACGTCACAGCGGAAGTTGATCGGTTCGAGGAGCGTTCGTGCTTGTTCCTCCTTGAGCCGATAGCCACTGCTGTTCGTTAGCTCTGCTGCGCCGTCGCCACGATCGCCACGATCTGGAGTTCGTGATGTCGACGCCTGACCTTCCCGTGGCTGTGGACGTTCTCCGCTGCAGACGCAACGCTCTGCTTTCGGACTCGGATCCGGCGATGCCGAGGATCAGCCCCAGAAATCCACCGCACCGGAATGGCTACTGCGACCGAGGCGACCAACAGTAAGTCCTCCCATGGTCTCCAGGTGTATGAGAGCCCACCCAACGCCACAAGTGCAAGCAACAGCACGATCGCGAGGACTGTGACGATCCACCGTGCGGCCCCACTGCGAGGCGCGCCTCGACGTGCCCTTCGAAGTGAGCCGGTGCTCAGGTTACGGTGAACGACCGGTTGGTCTGACGCCATCGGCGGGCCCACCGGGTGTCGGGGCCACTCAGACCGCGTCCCAGGGAACAGTTGGAAGCGCTGTCGATCCTTGGGTAGCCGAAGCTGCGACAACGAACCTTGCTATACGTAGAATTATATGTAGTATTACGTACAGAACTTTCTGACATGAATGAGGTGGTGGTCTGATGCGTATCGATACTCGTGACATGGTGAGCGTGACCGAACTGGGTCGCGACCTGTCCCGCCGCATCAGCGATGCCAGCGATGGTCGAACTGTCGTCGTACTCAAGAACAATCAGCCAGCAGCTGCCTTGGTTGGCCCAGCCGAAATGGAACGCCTTCAGCAACTCGACGAACGCGAGGAAGATCTCCGACTCCTTGCTCTTGCTGTCGTGCGTATGGCGACCGACACCGGTGCCCGCGTTGATCTTGGCGACCTGGTCAGCGAGCTTGGTTTCGATTCGAGCGACTTGGAAGATCAGGACGACTAGTCTCGTCTCTTGTGGGGTACAAAGTCACGTTGCTGCCGGACGCGGCCGACGATCTAAGGGATCTTGACCGCGATCAGCAGCGCAAAGTGTTGAGCGGACTCAAGAAGCTGCAGACCGAGCCGGACAAGCGTGGTTTGCCCTTGGGCTCTCGAAATACCGGAAACTTGACAGGCTTCTACAAGCTGGTCATAGGAAACAAGACCATACGCATTGTGTACCGCGTGGAAAAAGCCGCCATCGTTGTCGTGTGGGTGATCGCAGCGCGAGCTGACAGCAAGTGCTACACGCTCGCAAAAGCGCGGGTCGACACCTTTCCAGACCGAGAATTGGCCGCACATCTCGAATCTGTGTTGACGACCGCATGGACCGATTCGGATGCAAACTGAAGCTACTCCGAAACCTGCGTCGATAACTCAAGCGCAAAACGTCATCTGATCTCGCTCCGATCGAAGTTGCCGCGAGTGTGCTCTTTCGAGTCGTGATCACCAGATCAACACGACCAATCGTTCTACGAGAGGGTGGGTTCATTGCATTTCGCGTCAGATGTCGATGGGGTCAGACACGTGCTCCTAGACCCTCAGGACGTAGATCTCGCGGGCTGGACTTTGGAGACCGTCGATGGTGAACGGACCCATCGCGTCGAGTTCGAACTTCAAACGTGGTTCGGCGAGAAGGACAACTGGAACGGCCTGGGGTACGGACAACCCTACGAAGTATGGGCTGCGGTTTCCTACCTCGCTGACGGACCAAGTACATGGGTTTCGCCTGGAGGACAACGGCAATCGGCTCCTCCGTTCCGATCGCCACAGACTTAGTTCCCGGAGGCGGGCGTAAGCAAGGGAGCAGCACAATTGGTGGGGGTCGGCCCGTGGACGTTGGAGGCTTGGAGTGAGTGTCGGTAGATCGGTTCGGTTGTTTCTCGCTGATGGATCACCAGGGGGTCTACTCACCGCCGAGATCATGAACTGGACTGGACACGTGGTGGCTGCCCCGAGGTCGGACCTTCCGGCTCTGCTCAAGCGCCCCGAATCGAGTCGCACAGGCGTCTACTTTTTGTTCGGCGACGATCCGAACAGCCTCGGCGGCCAGACGGCCTACATCGGTGAGGGTGACGACATCAGCAAACGGCTCTATCAGCACGCACGTCCAGAAGCCCAGGGAGGAAAGGACTTCTGGGACCGCGCAATTGTTCTGACGAGCAAAGACGCCAACCTGACCAAGGCGCACGCGCGTTATCTGGAAAGTCGCTTCATCACCCTGGCGCAGCTGTCGAAGCGTGCTCGCCTGACCAACGGCACGGCGCCGCCCCCGATCGTCCTGCCCGAAGCAGACGTCTCGGATATGGAGTACTTCATCAGCCAAGCGAAGATTGTGCTTCCTGTTCTCGGTGTCAATTTGCTTCGTTCGGCCGTGACGGCTGAACGAAGCAGTTCCATCGCTGTGACGGCCGATACGGAGGTTGCAACAGCCGACTCCCCGGTGTTCGAACTGCGGCTCAAGAAAGACGGCATCACGGCGAAGGCCCGTGAGATCGACGCCGAGTTCTCCGTTCTGGAGGGGTCGCAGGCTCGAAGCGAGTGGGTGGGGAGCAGTCACGACGGTTACAAAGTGCTGCGCGACAAATTGATTCTGGAGGGAGCGATCGTCGTCGGGGACGACGGTGTCGCGCGATTCACCCACGACCAGGTTTTCTCGAGCCCGAGCGCTGCAGCAGCGGTCATCGTGGGACGCGGCGCGAACGGTCGCAACGACTGGAAAGTGCCGCAGACCGGTCTGAGCTACGGGGACTGGCAGAGCCAGGGCGTCGAGGATGCCGCTCGACTCGGAGCGCAGTAAAGCTCATCAACCCTCGATAGCTCGCCTGTCCGCCGCGCGAGGACCGAGCTTGCCGCCGCGCGGGCGGAACCACCGGGCCAGCTGCAGGCCAAGCCGGAGACGGACGTCGTCTCGGCCGCGGCCGTCACTGCAATTTGTGTCCCTTTCTGAGCGGGCAATCCCGCCCGGCCGCAAAACCTTTGCTACGCGTCACCGCTGCTGGCGAGGAAGTCCGACAATCACTGGAAGCCCTTCTGGAGTGGCTATCGTCAGCTTTTGTGTATTCATCTGGCGGATAGAACAACTGTTTGCTTGCACACAGATATTTTGGTGTGTAGAGTCCTTTTCAGATTCCCGCCTCGCTCAAGTTCAGACCCCGCCAGGAGCCCCCCATGTACCTCGTCCCATCCAGCCCGCCCACTGACCGAACCCTCGACACCAGCCCAACGCACCGACTCATACCCACCCAGCATTTGCGTACACGCCGTCGAATGCATGTGCTGGACCTCGAAAACCTCTGTGGAACAAGCCATCTGACCGCGAGCATCGTCAACTACGTGATGGACGCCTACCGAGCCGCCGTCAGTATCGGGGACTCAGATCTCGTCGTCGTCGGCGTATCGCACCACAATCTGCTCACCGCAGGAATCGCTCTTCCCACAGCCCGCCTATGCATCCGATCCGGATCGGACGGCGCCGACCTCGCTCTGCTCGACGTACTCGCAAACGAGGTGACAGTCGGTCGCTTCTCAACCGTCTGCATCGGATCGGGTGACGGGATATTTGCTGCCGCCACTGCCGCCATCAGCGCTGACCTTGACGTCGTCACAGTGGGCGGACTCGGTGGCATCTCACGCCGACTCCGCGTGGCAGCCCAACAACTCGTTCCACTCACCTTCACAACCCATTCGACACAGGAGCACGCATGACCGCCCCGAATGCCGGCGACACGATCTCGACCGTGGCCATCGCCAAATTGCTGGGCATCACGCCGGCCACCATCACCAACTGGAAGAGCAGAAAGTCCGACTTCCCTGAGCCCGTCGCCGGCAACACCCGCAGCCCCCTTTATGACCGCCGCCAGGTCCTCGACTGGCTCATCGCCAACGACAAAGCAACACCCGAACAGCTTCAGAACGCCGGGGCGAAGGACCTTGCCTTCCAGCTGATGGACATCACTCGCAATCTCGGAGTCGACACCCCCGTCATCAGCGCTGCCCTTTGTTGGGTGCACACCTCGCGCAACGAGACGCTTCCCACGCCCGCTCGCATAGATGGTCAAGCGGGCGTAGAACTTGCCGACGCTGTGCGTGCTGCCGCATCCTGGACGCAGACCAGCGCCTCGACCAACGGCGTTCCGATCTTTGCGCCATTGACCAATCTCGTCGACTCCTCCCGTGACGGGCTGCGGATACTGGAACAGGTGGTCTATCGCCTCGACAAGGTCCAGGATCTTCGGGCTGTCCACGACGCACTTCTCGACCTCACCCGATCGGTAGGCGGTCGCGGTGAGGAGACCTTGCCACCCGATGTCGCAGCCTTCGTTGCGCAGCTTCTGCCTGCCAAGGTCGATCGCGTGATTGATTCGTACTGCATGGGCGCACCGTTGCTGATGGCCTGCGCGACCCACCGCCCGGGGGTCAATCTCGTTGCCGCCTCGCCGAATTCACACGCCCTCGAAGCAATGCTCCGTGCGGCCATCATCGCGGACCATCCCCTAGTCACGGTCCACGGTGACCTCGTATTTCAGGACGTTCTCACCGGTATGCGCGCTGACGCAGTGGTCAGCAACGCCCCTTGGGGGTTCCGCTTGCAGGACCGGTGGCGGGTCCTGGACACCGACCCGCGATGGACCTACGGGACACCACGCGACGTCCAATGGGCAGTAATTCAGGATGCGGTCCATCGGCTAAATCCCGGCGGGCGCGCCTTGGCGCTGTGCCCCAGCTCCCTGCTCATCAAAGGTGGTGCCGATCGCGGTATTCGCGACGGACTCCTGCGTGCGGGCTGCATCGAAGCTGTCGTCTCGGCTCCGCGCGGGGCGCTTAATAACACATCGCTGGGCTTCAGTGTCCTCGTGCTCCGTCAGTCCGACACCGCTGGCGACGATGTCCTCTTGATCGACATCGAGAAGCCTCGTGGAAGAGGAAGTCGGCCGGATTTCGCTGATGCCGTGCAGATCTACCGCCAATGGACATCCACCAGGACGGTCGACTCCGATCACGCTTTCCGTGCACCTATCGCGGATATCCTCGCACCTCAGGGCACACTCGATCCGGCCAAGTGGCGTGAAGCTGCGCATCGCCCCGACTCCGACGCGATCCTCACCGCGTTGACCGAGACGCAGCAAAAGTTGGCGACCACCACGGCGAGCCCGGCGCCAAAGTTGCCGGCGGTCACCACCCGCGTCGACCGTGCGTCGCGGGTGGCGACAATCGGCACCCTGACCGGCCTCGTCGTACACCGCGGCGCGAGCCTGGACCGTCGTGTCCGCGACACACAGCCTGAAGACGGAGTCCCCGTTCTTACGCTGGGAATCATCAAGGGCGGGTCCCGTGCACACGAAGACATCCGTCACGTCGATCCAACGACGGTTCGGGGAGCAACCCCGCTAACCCAACGGGGGGACGTCATCGTCCACCCGACCCCGACTGGCATCATCGCTGTGGTGTGGGACGAACCGGGCTGGCTCGTGAGCTCGCACACCGAGCTGCTCCGAGTTGTCGATGACGCCGCTTTCAATCCCGAGTACCTCGCTCTATGCCTGTCCTCTCGATTGGTCACCGACCCGGTCACGGTCGGGAGCGTCATTCCTCGCGCCCAGATCAAGAACGTCTCTATTCCGCTCATGTCTCTTGCCGACCAAGAGGCCGTCGCTGCCTTTGCCTCTCGGGTAGCAGAACTCTCCGCATTCGGCGAGCGTCTGACCAGCGAAAGTGAAGTGCTCCGTCGAGCCCTCGCTGACGCCGTCGCCGACGGGATAGCGGTCTCATCCGAATGAGGCACAACCCCCACGGCCTGAACCACCAACCAACCAATAAGAACGGCTCTTCGATGCGAATTGTTTTGTCCAGCTTCGTCTGGAGTGTCGCCGACACCTTGCGCGGTCCTTACGGCGAAGCTGAGTACGGCTCGGTAATCCTGCCGTTCACGGTGCTGCGTCGCCTGGAGTGCGTTATGAGCCCGCACCGCAACGCAATGGCCGAGATCGTTGCGAAGTACGCCGGCGAGCAGCAGCGGCGAACGCACCTGAAGATCGCTACCCGAAGCGAGGACAGCGCCGGGCTGTCGTTCTGGACCACTAGTGCCTACACGCTGGAGAAGGCGTTGCAGGATCCTGACAACCTGGCCGAAAACCTCATCGACTACGTTGGCGGGTTCTCCTCGAACCTCGACGTATTCAGGTCTTTTGGCTTCGAGAACGTGATTCGCACACTCGACGAGCGTGACAGGCTCGCGCAGGTCGCGCGTCATTTTGACAAGATCGACCTGTCGCCCGACGCTGTCTCGAACGCCGACATGGGCGACCTGTTCGAGAATCTGATCTACCGATTCGCCGAGTCCGCCAACGACGGCGCCGGCCAGTTCTACACGCCCCGCGACGTCGTGCGACTGCTGGTCGACCTGGTCTACGCCGAGGACACTGAGGCGCTGCGCGACCGCGGCACCGTCCGGTCGATCTACGACCCGACCGTCGGAACCGGCGGCATGCTCACCGTCGCCGACGAGCATCTGTACGGACTCAACCCGGATGCGTCGACGGCGTTGTTCGGGCAGGAGATCAATCCACGCACCTACGCGATCTGCAAGGCGGACCTGCTGATCAAGGGGCAGGACCCATCCAACGTGCGCCAGGGCGACACACTTGTGGTCGACCGCTTCGAGGACCGTCGCTTCGACTATGTGCTGTCCAATCCGCCATTCGGGACGGACTGGAAGGCAATCGAGTCCGAGGTGAAGAACGAGCACGCCCGTGGGGGGCAGGGGCGGTTTGCGCCTGGGATCCCGGCTGTCGGCGACGCCGCGATGCTGTTCCTCCTCCACGTCGCGTCGAAAATGCGCGACGTCGACGAGACTGGCCGCGGCGGCAAAGCCGGCATTGTTCTCAACGGCTCGCCGTTGTTCAACGGTGGCGCGGGCTCCGGGCCATCAGACATCCGCGGTCACATGCTTGAAAACGACCTGGTCGAGGCAATTGTCGCGCTCCCGACCGACATGTTCTATAACACCGGCATCGCCACGTACCTGTGGATCCTGTCGAACGCAAAGCCGCAGGAACGCAAGCGCAAGATACAACTTATCGACGCCACCGGTCTCGGCACGAAGCTGCGCAAGTCAATCGGCTCCAAGCGCGTCGAGGTCGCTGAGGCGGGCCGCGAGGCGGTTGTTCGCGCCTTCACCGGCACCGAGAGCGAGGACGCCGATATTACGGTGCCGGTCAAGGTGTTCGACAACCTCGACTTCGCCTACTGGACAGTCACCGTCGAGCGTCCGCTCCAGCACCGGTTCCAGTGCACATCGGAAACAATCAGCGCAGTGGCCCAACACAAGACACTCGGTAAGGTCGCCGGGCTTTCCGATGCACTGGAATCTTTTGGCGACGAGCCATACCTGAACCGTGAGAAGTTTAACGAAGAGCTCGGCAAGCACCTAGGCAAGCGGGGACTTCGACTAACCGCAGCTCAGCGCAAGACGTTGTGGCAGACCATCGGCGTCTACGACGCCGCCGCCGACATCTGCGTGTACGCCTCGGGAACGAACAAGGGCGAGCCTGAGCCGAATGCGGCCATGCGCGACACAGAGAATGTGCCGTTCGGCTGGGGCGGGCATCCGAAGACGCACGAAGCGTGTGAGGAGACCGTCCAAGCGTATTTCGACGCTGAGGTGAAGCCACACGTTGCGGGCGCCTGGATCGACTGGTCGAAAATCAAGACCGGCTATGAGATCCCGTCACGCGGCACTTCTACACCTACGAACCGCCCAGATCTCTCGAAGAGATCGATGCTGACCTCGAGAGTGTCGTGAGTGAGATCATGACGCTGCTGCGCGAGGTGGAAGCGTGAGTGCATTTTCCGGTGGCCCGGTCGCCGAGCGAGCCCGGAAGTGGTTAGGCAGCATCCCGTCAGGATGGACGGGTGCTCGACTCTTCGAGGTCGCCGACGCGCGGACAAGCAACGTCGACAAGCACACGGTCGACGGTCAGCCAATGGTTCGTCTCTGCAACTACGTGGACGTCTACAAGAACGACTCAATCGTCGAATCGCTTGACTTCATGGTCGCCTCTGCGACGTATGACCAAATCAGGAACTTCCGAATTCGTCGAGACGACACCCTCATCACCAAGGACTCCGAGACCGCCGATGACATCGGCGTCCCGGCTTTCGTTGAGTACGAGGCCGCCGACCTCATCTGCGGATACCACCTCGCCATCGTTCGGCCTCACACGCACAAGGTCGTCCCGAAGTTCCTCTATTGGGCCCTCAATTCCGAGCCCATTGCGCGTCAGTGGGGCGTCACAGCGGCCGGTGTCACCCGCGTTGGCATCCGCAGCGCTGACCTCAACAAGGTCACGATCCCGCTGCCGCCACCCGATGAGCAGAGCGCCATCGTCGACTACCTGGACCACGAGACGGCCCAAATCGACACGCTCGTAGCCAAGCAGGAGGAGTTCATCGGACTCCTTCGTGAGCGGCGGGATATCATTGCCGACGCTGAATTCCAACGAGCCGACGGCAAACGAATCGCGACTATCAAGCAGACATTGATCCGCCTCGAACGCAGGCCCCAGCCGGGCTTAGGCGTAGTGACGGCCTACCGAGACGGCGTAGTCACGCTGCGCGCCAACCGCCGAGCCGATGGGTACACGATGTCGGAGGCCGAGGCGGGCTACCAGGGGGTCATGCCTGGAGACGTCGTGTTTCATGCCCTCGACGGGTTCGCCGGTGCAGTCGGAATCTCTGACAGCGAGGGCCAATGTTCGCCGGTCTACCACGTGTGCTCGTCCCGCTATGACGACGATACCGAATACCTCGCGCTCCTTATTCGATACATGGGTACGTCGGGCTTCCTCAGCACGCAAGCCCCGAGCACGAGACAGCGGAGCGTCGACTTTCGGAATTGGAATACCTTCGCGCGCGTCCCGCTGATGCTCCCGCCAGTAGAAGACCAGAAATCATTCGTCATCGAGTACCACGAGCAGACGTCCCGCATCGATGCCCTGATCGCCAAGGCCGAGGAGCATATCGCCCTCGCGAAGGAGCGTCGCTCGGCGCTGATCGCGGCGACGGTGACAGGGCAGATCGACGTACGCACTGCACGGAAAGCGAGTTAAACCATGGCGGCACCCGACGGTACCCGCGAGGAGGCGTTCGAGCGCGAGATCGCCGACCAACTCGCCGCGAACGGCTGGGAATATAGCGCGACCGACGACGGTTACGACGCCGAGCGAGCGATTTGGCCCGAGGACGTGCACTGGTGGCTGAGCGAGACGCAACCTTCCGAGTACGCAAAGGTCGTCCGCGTTGGCACCGGAGCCGAAGCCGCGGACCGAGAGGCGTTGCTGGGTTCGCTCGTGGCCAGGCTGGATACGCCGATGAGCTCGGGCGGCGGCACTTTGAATGTGCTGCGTCGTAAGTTCTCTCACACCCGCGGCGCGACCGCGCATCTGCGGATGTGCCAGTTCAGGCCTGCCACCACGCAGAACTCGACGACCACCGAGCATTACCGGAAGGTGCGGCTGCGTGTCGCTCGTCAGGTGCACTTCTCACCGAAGCGTGGAGACTCGCGCTCGATCGACCTGGTGCTATTCGTCAACGGTCTGCCGGTGGCGACCATCGAGTTGAAGTCGTTCTTCAAGCAGGAGTGGCGCACCGCCGTCAGCCAGTACCGCAACGATCGGAACCCGGCGGGGCAGCCGCTGCTCGGATTCGGCACTCGTGCCCTCGTGCACTTCGCCGTTGACGACGACCAGGTCCATATGACTACGAAGCTCGCGGGGGAAAGGACCTACTTCCTGCCCTTCAACCGAGGCCGCGAAGACACCGGCGCTGCGGGCAACCCACAGAACCCCGGCGGAGTCGCTACCTCTTATTTGTGGGAGTGGGTCCTCCAGCGGGACAACTGGCTGGCCATTCTCGGCTCGCAGATGTTCCTCAGGACCGAGGCGGACGAAGACCCCGCGACCGGGAAGATCAAGCGGTCTACGACGCTGATGTTCCCGCGCTATCACCAGTGGCGAGCGGTGAAAAAGCTCGTGGATTCCATCGCGGACGAGGGCCCCGGCCGCCGCTACCTGATCGAGCACTCAGCCGGGTCGGGTAAGACCAACACCATCGCCTGGACGGCGCACCGGCTCGCACGGCTCCACGACGCTACTAACGAGAAGGTCTTCGACAAGGTCCTCATCGTCTCCGACCGCCGTGTGCTCGACGCACAGCTGCAGCAGGCGGTGGAGCAAGTCGACGACACGGTCGGCACAGTCGCTGTCATCGACTCGGCCGCCGTGCGCCGCTCCGGCGGCTCGAAGTCACGCGCGCTGTTAAACGCGCTGACCGGCTCGGCCCTGATCATCGTCGTCACGATCCAAACGTTCCCGTACGTCAAGGGTCTACTGGAGACGACGCTTGGCGACAAGAACTTCGGGGTGATTATCGACGAGGCGCACACCTCGCAGTCCGGCAAGACGGCCGCGGACCTGAAGAAGGTTCTCACCGATGGCGGCCAGGTCGCGACCGACGAGGAAGTCGACTCCCAGGACGTCGTGAACGAGATCGTCGAGGCTGACGACAAGCGCGAGGCGCAGATCGCCGCGGAGACCGCAGCTCGGGCCGGCGCTCGGAACGTGTCGCTGCTCGCCTTCACTGCCACGCCAAAGACCAAGACGAAGGTGCTCTTCGGACGCGAGGACGACGACGGGAAGCCGGTGTCTTTCGACGTTTACCCGATGCGGCAGGCGATCGAGGAAGGTTTCATCCTCGACGTGCTACGCGGCTACCAGACCTACAGAACCGCGTTCGAGATCGAGCAGCGCGGCGAGGACGGCGTCGTCACGGACATCGCCGAGGGCGGCGATCAACGCCTCGTCGATCCGAAGGTCGCGTCCCGAAAGATTATGCGGTTCGCGAATCTGCACCCGACGAACATCGGCCAAAAGGTCGAGATCATCGTCGAGCACTTTCGCGCAAACGTTGCCCAACTGCTCGACGGCCGCGCCAAGGCGATGGTCGTCACGAACTCCCGGCAGGCGGCGGTGCGGTACAAGGTCGAGGTCGACAAATACCTGGCGCAGAAGGACTACGGGTACCAGTCGATCGTCGCGTTCTCCGACAAGATCAGCGACGACGAGTACGGACTGACGGACGTCACCGAGGCGTCGATGAACCCAGGCCTAGGCTCGGACCTCGCGCGGGAGTTTCGCCGTTCGGAATACCGCCTGATGCTTGTCGCCGACAAGTTCCAGACCGGCTTTGACCAGCCGCTGTTGTGCGCCATGTATGTCGACAAGAAGCTCCCGGACGTGCACGCCGTCCAGACGCTATCGCGGCTTAATCGCACCTACCGAGCCTCGTCCGGGGAGGTGAAGGACCGCACCTTCGTGCTCGACTTCGTCAACGACCCGGCTGAGATTCGCGAGGCTTTCCTGACGTACTACCGCGAGGCCCACGTCGAGACCGCTACCGACCCGAACCTGGTACATCAGCTCGCGACCAAACTGGCTCAGGCGCGGGTATACACGCCCGGGGACGTCGAGCGCTATGCGAAGGCGTGGTGGACGTCGACGCAGTCGCACGCCGCGCTGGCGGCTGCCGTGACTCCAGCGCGCGACGAGTTCACCCTACGCTGGGCCAAAGCGAAGAACCAGCAGGACAGCCAAGGTCTCGACGAGCTGCGGACCTTCCGCAAAGACTGCGGATCCTACGTGCGCCTGCATGACTTCATGTCGCAGGTCGTTGACTACTCCACCAGCGATCTGGAGAAGCTGGCGGAGTTCCTCCGGCAGCTCGTGCGGTTGCTCCCCTCCGACGACCTGGGAGCGGACGTCGACGTGTCCAGC
Source organism: Rhodococcus sp. FG69 (assembly GCF_057808915.1). Classification (NCBI taxonomy): domain Bacteria; kingdom Bacillati; phylum Actinomycetota; class Actinomycetes; order Mycobacteriales; family Nocardiaceae; genus Rhodococcus; species Rhodococcus sp. FG69. The sequence goes on from NZ_JBMDIX010000005.1 coordinate 79,755, forward strand.
CTTGAACTGCGTCGCGTCCGCCAGATCGACCAGGGCAAGTCCGACATCGGCCTCTCCGGCGACCAGGACACGCCGGGGTTGTCCGGCATCACCGGCGTCGGATCTGGGGTCTCGCGGCCCGACCCGCAGCAAGAATTGCTATCGGAGGTTGTTGCCAGGATCAACTCACTGTTCGGCGCGGAGTTCGCCGACCCGCAGATCGCGGGCTTCGTCATCGCTGCCGCGGGCATGGCCGAGGAGGATCAACGCATCGCCGAGCAAATCGACCACAACGCCGTCGATCAGTTCCTGGCCTCGCGGGATCTGCGCGAGGCATTGACCGACGCCGCGGTACTGAACGAGGGCGCGTTCGGCAAGCTCACAGGGGCGCTGACCGGCGAGAACGAGCGGGCCGACGAGTTCATCCGCCTGATTGGGCAGTACCTGTATCAGTCGCGCAGAATGCGGATGGTGGATGCGACAGATCTTGACCATTCGGTCGAGGATTAGTGGGGCGGACGAAGGAGAAGAAATGAGCAACTTGGGTGACTATCAGCTTTTCGCGGTTGCAGCCAAGGCTGCAGGGGGAGTTCCGAACTACGTCGCATCGATTGAGCGCGCGGCTGTATTAAAGAAAATGCCCGTGATGCTCACGACGGGCGTCGGCGCGGGTATCGCACTGACGATTGCGGGCAGAAAGTTCTGGGACCAACGAAGGGCCGCCCAGCAAGAAGCAGAAGCCGCAAAGAGGCAGTTGGCTTCCGCGCTCGATGATGACGGTTTACAGTCGGGAACAGACATCGACCCCGCTAGCTTCTGACTTGTTCGTGTAGCGAATCTGCGCCGCCCTGTTCGCCCCGAGTCTTAGCCCGTATCGCTACCGAACGCTGCATAGGCTATTTCGCGCACGTTCCTAGGCGGTCGCCGAACGGAGGGTCGGTTGGCGGCGTCATAGGTTTCGACGACATCGGCGGGGTCCGACCGCGGCCACTGACGTGCGGCGGCAGCATTACCGTGATGCTTTCGACGAGCGCCGAGGCGTTGGCGGCCATGTTAATCGATCAGTGCGTTCAGACCCCTTGTCGCACAATTACATCGAAGGCAACCCGCTCACTTGACTGGTGAACGTGCAGTAATCGGATGTGCGGTATTCCTATGCGTGATGTGCGTTGTCGATAGTCGGTCACGCATATAAGCGGGCAAATCTGTCAGACGCCGCATGATGGAACTGTCCGCCCCCGTGCGCACCCAGACTTCCCGAGCGAACTGGCGATTGCGGTTCACTCGGACCCGTCGCGCTACCCAAGTAGTCCGGTGACCGCCCCGGCAGCGGCGGTCCTGCGATCTGGAGGGCCTCGGGCTGGCATCACCTCTGCGCAAAGGGACTGGTGGTGAATCGACAGGACTCCGCCTAAGCGCAGTTTGCGCGCCGTCAAGACATCCTGACGGTGCTGCACCGAAAAGCCGGTTTTATGTCAGGTAGAACCGCCAGGATCTCGTGACGCCCCTGTGGGCGCCGGTGACAACGCGAATCACGAGGGAGCGGCAGCGTCGCCCAACAGATCGAGGGTGCGCTGCAGGAGCGCCTCGATGCGGTCCTCGACGTCGTCAACCATGTCCGGGACATCGGCCAGAGCGGTGTGGGCACGCCGACGCGCGTCGATACCCGCGCGGTAGTACCCAGAATCGAGTTCAGCTGGCGTGGGCTCGGGGCGAACTATGTCGGCCTGTTCGGCGTCCGCGCGTGGTCTGCTGATGCGTCGTCGTGGGGTGTGCAGCGGTGAGATCCCGGTGCGGTGCGCGGCGATCACCGATCCGATCTCGGCAGCGGTCATCGGCGCGGCGGGCAGCGGTAGGTGACCCCACCGGTCGATCGGGACCGCGACCGGACCGCCGCGGTGCGGCAACGCGGTCATGTCGGGAAACGTGTTGCGCTGCAGATGCTCTGCAAGCAACGCCGTCGACGGGTACCGGTCGGAGAAATGCAGGACGCTGTTCCAGCGCTCCCACACCTCGACCGGTCGAAAGCCGGTCATCTCGTGGGGGTCGATCCGGACGCGGCGGCGTCCGCCGATCCAGATACTCGCGCCGTCGACGCTGACGTCGCCGCGGTCGAGTTCTGCAATAGCGGTGTAGGACAGGCCCGCTCCCGCTAAGAGAAGGAGTACGGCGTCGCGGCGCCCGAAGAGGGCTGCCGTCGACCCTTCGGTCGGCAGTTCGGCAGCAATGGTCTGGTAGTGCGCGGCACGTCGGATGGTTCGGTCGGCGCGCGCAGAGTCCAGCGCGAGACGTATCGAGGTGACCCGTCCGGGGGCGGGGTGCCCGGCGTCGAGGTGGGCGCGGTTGATCGCGGACACCCGGCGCAGCTGCACAGCATCGCCCGCGGGGTTCTCGTCGAGGAACTGCGCCACCGTGATCGGCGAGGCGGGTAGGGACGAGGTGTCGGCGGCGGCGCACCAGTCGACGAACAGCGCCCACTGGTAGCGGTATCCGCTCACTGCGCTGCGCTGTCTCGGTGCCACCTGTGCGACGGTACCGGCCTGAACCGACAGATCAGGGTCAGCGGCGCAGGCGTTCCACCAGGATCTTCACGGCCCTATCTGGGTACGTCTCTTGCCTTCACGGTGAAACCTGGTGGCCAGATGACAGTCACCGTGCTGATCGACAAGAGCCACAGGACCCATGTGGTCCTGTGGCTTGTCGACGTTGTGAGGAGGAACTACTCGGCGAGTTTGGCGATCGACTGCGCCCAGAGGAAGTATTTGTTGCGTCCGAGGTCGCCGATGGTCTTGATGTTGAACGCGGCTTTGAGGTGCTCGGCGTCCCCGGGGCTGACGCCCTGCAGGGCTTCGACGGGTGCGTCGACGAGTTCGGTGAGCGGCTTGTCTTCGTATGCCTTGTCGAGCTTGTCAGCGATTCCAGCCATGGATATGCCTCCTGGATCTCGTGTGCAGGCGCTCGGTTTCGGGCGCCGCCATCCGAGGGTACGGAACCGAACCTGAGAACAGGGTGTGTTCACGTGCCTGTCACGATCGACCGGTTCACTGGCAGGGTGACCTCCCCTTCCGGCTACGACCCCGCGTTCCTCCCTACGACCGAACTCGGTGCGCCCACGCGCACCGGGCTGGTCGTGCTGCCGTACACGCATTTCACGGTGGCGATCGACCCCGATCGGCGTCTCGCCGCGAGTACGGCAGTGAACATCGACGGTTCCCAGCTCCGCGAGGTAGAGCGCGGTGACGAATGGCAACTCGATCCACGCCTCCCCTCCGCCCAGCAGGCAGGCCCCGAGCTGTACGCCAGCAACGATCTCGACCGCGGACATCTGGTGCGCCGCCGCGACCCCGTCTGGGGTACCGCCGCGATCGCCGAGCAGGCCAACGCCGACACGTTCCACTACACCGTCTGTGCGCCGCAGACCGCGACCCTGAACCAATCGAAAACATTGTGGCTCGGCCTGGAGGACTACGTGCTCGACCACGCCCGGCAGTACGGGGATCGGTTGTCGGTGTTCTCCGGATGCATCTTCGCCGCCGACGATCCGGTGTACCGAGATGTGGCGATACCGCGCCGGTTCTTCAAGATCGCTGCGTGGCAACAGGATAGGGTTCTAGCGGCGACGGGGTACGTCCTTGATCAAACACCCTCGCTGGGCCCGATCCTCGAACGACCCGCCCGCGCCGATACTGCTACTCCCCCACTCGGCCCGTACCGCACCTTCCAGGTCCCGATCGACGACATTGCAGCCGCAACCGACCTGTCGATGGACCAACTCGTCGCCGCGGACCGATACGCACTTCAACCTGCCGCACGGTTAGTGCCACACCGATGGTCGGAGTTGGCCGCATACACCGACATCGTTCTCTGACAGTCTGATTCGGCCGGGCCAGGGCGTCTGCTCGACCTGGCGCGGGCCGCTCGCTACCCGTTCATCGGCCGCTGGGTCGGATCAGGGGGTGGGTCGATCGGCCGCGCTCTGGGAGTACACCACGACCCCGTTCTCCTTCACCCACGTCTCGTCGTCGCCGCCGACATGTTCGACGAGCAGCTCGACCGTCGGAAGCTCGGCAGTGAGTGGATGATCGAACGCCGCGCGGGCGTTGCGGGCGCAGATCGTCACCTCGGTGTCGTCGGGGTAGAGGGCGTCGATGACGAAACCGGGGGTGAAGCGGCCACCGAACGGATCGCCGCCGTTGACCCCGTCGAGGCGGCCACGCCACCACCGGGTCAACGCCCGCGCCCGAGTGATGTCCGCGGATGCTTCGACGTCGAGGATGGTGAACTTCTCGTAGCCGGCGTAAGCGAGGTCGGTCAGCAGCCGCGGACCCAGGCCCGGCCAGCTGAACGTGCCCTCCAGGACGATGTTCTCCCTGCGAGCCATGCAGATTTCGGTGACCTGGTCGAGGAGCATCGTCGACTCCGAGTGCACCAGTGTCGCAAGTTCACGCGGCATAACCGGGTGTCCGTCGGACAACGTGCGTTCCAGGATGTCGTCGTAGACACCGCAGGCGACCGCGTCCCGCAGCAGATGGTCCTTGACGACGTCGGCATCGAGTACCCGCCAGCCCTGTCCGGCGAGATGGCGACGGTCGATGCTCGACGACTTACCGACTCCGGGAGGCCCGGCGGTCGCCAACGCCAGCAACTGACGTCCTACAGCGACGTCGGTGTGCTCGGCCAGGAAGGCCTCGACGATGCCGTCGCGGGTGCGGCGCCGCGACACCGGATCGAACGAATGAATCGACGCCCGTGGCCCGTTCTTGTCGAGCAAGCCCCCAGGTAGGCACCAGGCTTCGAGCTCGGACGCAACAGCAGTGGCAGGGTCAGAGTGCATTCGTCCGCGTACGCCGGTCGGCCGTGGCCGCGAGAAGGGTTCGGTAGTCTTCGTCGTCGAGGAGGTCCCCGGCGCGTTCGATCTGATCCCACGAACCCCGCACCCAGCTCTCCCCCGACGGGTCGTCGGCCGCGACGTGCCCGAACGTGTACGGCCACGCGGTCAGTTCGGCCATCATTGCGTCATGAGACAGAATCTTCGCGGCGTGTTCGAGCAGCACCTCGCGGGGACTACGCTCCCGCGCGGACGGGTTCAGCCGCAGCTTCTTCACGATCCGGCTCACCTCCGGTTGGGTGACGGCGAGGCTCTTGGCGATGACCCGCTGCGGAATGCCACTATCGGTGGCGTGGGCAACCGCCCGCAGGAGTTTGAGCTGCAGGAGTTCACGCTCGGCGGGAATGGCTCGCAGATCGCGTTCCATGTCGTGCGCCAGTGACATCAGGCCTCCTCAACAGCAGTTATACCAAATTGTATCACTCCGGCGCCTGCGCGAGTATGACCGCGGATGGCCGGGTTTGCTCGACGAGCGAAGGTTCGCGCGGCCGTCCACAATGCGGCACACGCGCGCCCGGCACCGTGTTCGTATCCGACCGCGAAGCCCGTGGACTCGAGAACCATCCGCGCCCATGGTGGCCAGCCGCGCCAGTGGCGCGCCCGGCGGTCGGGCGGGTCGCCTCGACGCGTAGCCAGCCCAGTCTGCTTCAATACCGCCATGAGCGAACCGGGAAATGTCACAACATCACAGCTCGGCGTTGGTGACACTGTCCAGGTTCGCCGGCCGCGTGGCAAGACCGCGACGGGCACCCTGGTAGAGGACTTCGCCGACTCCCTGCTCGCCGCTGATGCATTGGGCCGGGATTGGGCCATGCCGCACCGCTGGGCCGTCGCCCTGCACGACGGCAGGCTGATCTTCGTCGACGACGCCGACATCACCGAACACCCCGGCAGTTCGTCCACGCCGTGAACATCGGGCAGCGCCGCACCGGTTGTACTAGCGAAGCGCCGAACAGGTGAGCATGTACTCGATTCTTATCCCCGTGGTGATCGTGGCTGCAGCCGTGCTGGCTGTCTCGATGCCAGTTCTGCTGGTCATGTGGACTATCGATGCAGTTCGTGCGTTCCGGCGGCGCCGAGATCACCCATAATGCCGACGCGTGACCCTCCGTCCTGTGATCGGGCGCATAGGGAATTGTCAGAACCGCGGTCCGTACACGACATTCGGTCACCTGTTCGAACCGAAGTGCCCATTGTGTTCGTTCAATCATTCAAACGACCGATACGCATGTCATTCGAACGATATACACAAGTGTCGGTTGCTCGAATGAACGGTGCAGTGCTGCTCGCCGCAGTCTCCGCTGCGATCAGCGGGTAGTGCGTTGCTTTCCATCGGTGACGAAGCCGTCGGAGCGGAACGGTTTCAGACGCACTATCGGTTCGGCGGCGTGGCCCCGTTGATGATGGACGACGAGCCATTCGAGCAGTGCGGGTTCGATGCCGCGCGGGACGTACCAACGCTGATCGGCATGGCTGTCGAGCGGTTGGGCACCGATGCTCTCGATTAGCCGATCCGACAGACGGTCAAGTCGATCCCAATGATCGGACCGAAGGACGCCGTGGTGGATGTAACACGCCCACCGGACCCGGCGGACGCGGGACGATGGCGCTCACTGGTTCGGTGCTGCGACGCCTGGCAGCAGCACCCGCAACACTCCATCGACGACATCGGCGGCGGACTCGTTCGGGCGGGTCAGGCACCGGAAAAGAACATTGTTGGTGAGCATGATCGCCACTTCCATCACGGGGGCATCGCCGGTGAATACCGCTGCCTCTCGTCCGCGTTCGAGAATCGGCACGACGGCCGAGGGGAGATAGAGGTTCTCCAGGACTGTGGTGACGGTGCTGGGCTGCTGGAACCGTTCGAAACTGAGCGCCAAGAGCATTCCCGAACTCATGGCACGGTTTCCGATCACGAACTCCCCGATCGCGGTCAAGGTGCGGCGCAACGCAGCGAGAGGTTGCACCGCTAGTTTCTCGTCGGCTCGCCTGAGCCGGAGCACTCGGTCGAACTCGGGCTTGAGCGCGGCGACGATGATGTCGATCTTGCTGGGAAACAGTCGAATCAGATCATCGAGCCGGATCCGGGCAGCGCGGGCAATGTCGGCGAGGGTGACCAGGAAGTATCCGTGGTCGACGAAGAGGGTTTCGGTAGCGGAGATGACCTCGGCTTCGACGTCGTCGAGCATCGGGTCGAGGGCGCTGTCTGCGGCTGAGGGGTCGGGGATCGACCGGTCCGAATGCACCGGGTCGATCGCCCATCGCAGGATCGATTCGGTAGCGGCGCCGACATCATGAGGGTCGATGGTGCCAGGTGTGAGCATCTCTCGTAGGGCCAGTCCGTCGAGGAGCGATCCCAGAACGGTCGAAAGCATCGTCAGCGACAGTGGCTGCCGGATCGAACCGCCGCGTGCTTGCACGGCATCGCCGACCAACGCTCGGAAGTCGGTGTCAATACGTTCGAAGTCCGGCACGACTGCCTTGCGGGCGCCGTCGTGGTCGGCGGCGAGAAGTACCGCGAGCATCCGCCGTCGGAGCAGGCCGGAGGTCATGTCGTCGAACACTCCGCTCACCTGTTCCGCGCGCGCAGATGCCGACCGGTGCCCGTCCGCGGACTTCGTGGCGGAGGGGAATCCGGAGTATTCGATGGTGATGTTGTCGAGCAGGTCTTCGACGAACGCTTCCTTGCCGCCTGTGCCGCCGGCGCGCGAGCTACCGGGGTAGGTGTTGTGGAAGGTTTGCTGCGACAGTCCGGCCTCGTCGACGACCGCCGAAATCGACAGAGCACGCACCATGTCGGTCATGTCGAGCCGGTCGAGAAGACGCGAACCCGCGTGCAGGAGTTGCTCCCGAGGGGTCGGCTTCGAACTCATCTGGTAACCACCTCGATCGAGCGAACATGGGCATCGAACTATAACCACCAGGCCGCTCCAGCCGCAGATTGTAGTTACAGCTACATACACGTGTAGATGTAACCCAATTGTGGTCTTTCGCATCGAGACTGTTTGTGTTGCAGCGGATCTGGAGACGTGTTCAGATTGCGACAAGCTTCAACCATTACCTGCCTCGCGGCCCGTACAACGGGTGCATGCAGCCACATGGCGCTCTCGGACGGCCCGCTGACCATCGGACCCGGGTGCGCTCCTCGTCATCGCAGTCCCCGGTCCCCGTGCGCGAATCGGCCCGCTGTCGAGCGGTCTGCCCGTTGGCGACGTCGACTCGGATCAGTCTCGAGAGGTAACGATCATGGTTCTCGCCGCTCCCCCGCCGCCGTCGGGCATTCGGCCGGTCGCGCCCTTCCGCGCCCACTCGCTTCGGTCGCCGGTGCGGACGCGGATCGTTCCCGCCGCCGCACCGACCGGCCCTGTTGTGCAGGCGCCACTTCCCTCCGCTGCCAGTCGCGCCGTCGCGCCCGGACGCCCCGTGTACGCGCACGCGGGACTGAGCAGCAGGGAGATAGACGTCCTTCGAGCATGGCTGTACTGCGACTCGAAGATCGGCGTCGCTACGACACTGCACATCGCGCTCGGAACGGTCAACACACACCTGACCCGAATCAGACTGAAATACAGCGCCGTCGGGCGACCCGCCCCCACCAAAGCCGCTCTCGTCGCACGAGCGCTACAAGATGGGATCGTCGCGCTCGACGATCTCTGACGAGCCCCGGGGGGAGAGAGAGAACACCCGTCAACCCGCCGGCGCACATAGGGGAAGGCGTCGTTGACGACAGTTACCGTAGCGTCAGCAAGATGGACGAGTTTGACCGCCCGTGAATAACTTGTTTCATCGCTGCGCGCAGAGTCCCGCGCGAGCTATAGCGACGTCACCTGTCCTGGCGCGGGGTGCCCGGCGGGGAGGTGCGCGTGGTGATCGCCGACACCGGCCGCAGCTGCACCGTGTCGCCAGCGGGGGTTCTCGTCGAAGAACTGCGCCGATATGATCGGTGAGGTGGGTAGTGGCGAGGTGTCGGCGGCGACGGTATCGGGCTTGGGCGACCGATCCGGATCGCGGCCGCGAGTGTCCGTCAAGGATCCCTGACGCCGTCAGTGATGTCGCTACTGGATATGAACGGGATTCGCCGCGAGCTGTTCGCGTGCTGCGCGTTCGACGAAGAGTGGAACGAAGTCGCGGATCCGGCCACCGTCGAACCGGCGGTGCGCGTCGCCGATCGCTGTATCCACGACGTCGTGGCCGGCGTCAGGAAACTGAGTGATCAGTCGGTTCCGAACGTCGTCGAGTGCGCGACGCTCATCGGCCGAAGCGATGGTGTCTGTCCTTGTCATGCGTTGCAGAATGAACGTCTCGAATGTGTTTTACAACTGAACGATCGTGGTTTCTTGACTGGCATTCAGTGACCGCGACGAGTCCAACGCGCATCTGCCGATGGCAGCCTTCGCCTCCCTCGCCTCCAGCCGACCGGTGTGCAGCGAACATCACACCACGCGCTCGACGGTTCACCGCTGCCGGTCGAGTCGACACCACGCGCGGTCGGTGCGTGACCTCGATGAATCGCAGCGACAGCGATCGCACACCGTCGCCGCGCTGATGCGGACGGGCGGTAGCGCTTCCTTCAAACTTCGGCTCCGGTCGGGTGATGGGTTCTGTGTAGGCGTCCTCGATGTCAGATGCGTATCGAGCGGGCTGCGTGTTGGGCGGCGGCCGCGGCGTTCTGCTCGTTGGCGAAGAGCAGCCCGTAGGTGAACCCGTTTTCGCCGTTCCTGGTTCCCGTGGCAGCTCCGAGACGGCGCAGGAACGAGGCGGCGACGAGACTGTCCTGGTGTTCACCGAGCACCTCCTGCACGTGCTTGTAGCGTCCGACTGCCCGCTTCGCCTTCTTCCGTCCGACCAGCGCAGTGGTCAGCTCGGCTGCGTAACGGGCCCGCTTGAACGCCTTGCGGGCGCGATGCAATGCTTCGTCGTCGGTACTGGTGGACGCCTCACGGAGGCGACGGCGCGCTTTCTTGGCCGCTTTGTCCGCCAACAAGATCACGTCTCGCTTCTTCACGCTGCGATGACCGGCCTGGACCTGGGGGTCGTTCAATTGCGCGACACGCCGCCAGAGCGTAATGAGTCCACGATAACGGCGCGCCCTGCACGGATGATCCTTCCGTGTCCGACGCACCGAACATTCTGTATGGTCACGGGCTGTCTCAACCAGAACGTCACACGGGGCGACATTGCGAGGCCGGCAGCGCCAGGATAGAAGGGCACTAAGTTGGTGGCATGGCATTGAAAGCTCGTGGCTATGAACTTCTCGGCGCGTCTGTGGCGGGTGCGGGTCCTATCACGGATATCACACACGTCGAGTTGAACGACGGGCTCACAGTTTTGTACGGCCTCAACGGCGCCGGGAAAAGCTACCTGCTGCGTGCGCTGAGCCACACCTTTATGGGCCGCGGATCAGACGAGTACTTGGACCTGCACGTGCGCCTGCGCGACAACTCGAACGAAGTCGGGAGTCTGGTCACACAGATCGATGCGGCATTGACCTTTGCCGTCAATAAAGAACGCGGAGACATGTACGCTTCGTACTCCTTCGACGAACACGACATCCTCGATGAGGAGTACCGCGAATCAAGCGACGACGAGCTATCGATCGAAGAAAAGTGCCACAAACTCATCGAATTGCGGGTCGCTCATCACTCGTACTCGGACGAAAGAACCGCAGCGCTTAAGTCGATGGTGAAATACGGCCGCTACACACTGCACCCCCAGAAGGACGGCACATGGTCCCTATGGCTGAGCGCAGGAATCTCCGACGCTACCCCAGCACAAGAATTGCTCGACACAGCCCCCGAATCACTCCGGTCGTGGTATCGCGCACTGTACGAGAGCACTTCGGAAAACACGTTCTACCAGCACGAATTGGTGCCCCTGCACATTGCGATGTCCTACGCGACAGAGTTCTCCACAAAGAGACCGGGCCAGACCATCGGTGTATCGGTCAACTGGCCTGACTGGCTCCAGATACCGGTCTTCCTCATCGCGGACGGATTATCTCTCATGCCGATAAGCGCAATAGATGTGACTGGCGAGACCAGCCAAGTCAACGCAAACACACTGGAAGCGTTGATCCAACCGGAACGGGACCGAAGAAAGAAAGAACGCTTCGTCATCGGCATCGACAACGGCGCCGTTGAGACATCTGCGGCAATCGCTTCTCGTCGACACCAACTCGAAACCATCTGCAACTCACACCTCGAAAAGGTGCTGATCGACGCACCCACTCTTCGATTCAATCTGCGCACCGCAGATGACCTGCTCGCCGGGTTACGACCCCAATGGGAGTTTCACGTCCGCGGAAACGACACATGGATCGAGATCGGACGGCTCTCCACCGCTCAACTTCGATGGACCGAATTCAGCATCGAACTCGGCATTGCACAACGGAGCGACGCACCGGTCGTATTCATCTGCGACGAGCCCGAGCAGGGACTGCACCGCCTCGCGGAACGCCGGGTCGCAGACGGGCTCCTCGACCTCGCAGCACACGAAGCGATGTCAGCGATCGTGGCCACGCACTCCCCGCGAGTACTGAACTCAGCGCACACCCAACGTGTCCTAACCTTCCGCGGGAAGAATCGTGAAACGAAGATCCGGCCACTATCGCTGAGTCTTCTGGAGGACTTGGATCGTGGTGTCAGTAGTTCTCAACTCGGTCTGGAATTCTCGGACCTCGTGCAAATGATGAACGTAGCCGTCATAGTCGAGGGCCTGCACGATGAGATCGTTCTGAAGAAGTTCCTCCGGCGTCAGCTCGACGCCGCAACGGCTCACATCATGCCGATGCGGGGCGCCATTCACGCCAAGTCCCTGGTGGAAGCGCGGCTACTGTTCATGGCAACCGAAGCGCAAATACTCGTAGTTCTCGACAATCTGCGCAACCGCGAGGTATCGAAACCGTGGGCGAAACTCCAGGCAGCCGCCGCAATCGGAGACCTGGACGCGGCGCAGGAGAGCGTCGCCACCATCGCAGGCTTGAAGGCCGGCGAAGCGAAGTACCTGGCCGAGTTGGCCAGCGCAGCTTTAGAGACAGGCGATGTATCTCGGATACACGTCCACGGCCTCTCGCAACCCGACATTGTCTGCTACTTACCGGAATCCGAGCTACTCCCCCAGCCTTCTCCCACCTGGGAGGAGCTGAAAGAAAGCTGGTCAACAGCGTCCCAGAGTCCCAGCAACATTAAGAAGTATCTTCACAATCGAAAGCTGCTGCCTGCGCCCAATACTGCGGATTTGAACATGTTGATCGCCAACGCTGCCAATGCCGCAGCTAACACCCCTGCACTGGTGGACCCGGACCTGATCGGGCTCGGCGACCACATCGTCTCGCTCGCCCGCATCGGGTGACAGCTCGACTCCCCTCTAGCCGGCAGCAGCTGGCCGCAGAGCACCGCACGAGTAGTAGGAGCAATGGGTACCTATACCGAACACCACCGAGACCTGATCGACGCCACCATCGAACGATGGAAGACTCGTTGCTTGCTCGATGACAGGTCATTGCTCTTCGACGATGAGCAGACTCCCTGGGCCGCGACCACGATCGAGGAACTCCATAGCCGGTTCAATGGCAACCCACTGGTAGGGCGCGTCAGCGGTGGCCGATTCGCTTCCAAATGGGTAGATCAAATGAACGGCGCATCGGACGCATGTCGACTACTCGGTGCGGAGTTGCTGCTGATCCACTTCCTGTTCGCCGGATCGGTCACCAAACAAGGCAAAATCAGCGTCATACGGGAATCCCTCACCGGCACCGACATCGAGCTGCCCACCGACGGTGTTCCAGTGCGCGCCCTCGGCCAGGACATCGGCCATCCCGGAATCGGGTTTAACACCCGCCGCGACCTCCAAGTCGGCTACCTCGTGGACTTCGTTCGCCGCTTCAAACTCGAACCCTTGCACACGGTCGAACAACGCCGCGCCATCCTCGACGACCCCTGGAAGCTACGCGATTTCGCTGACAACACGCAGCAGCCCATCCGGGAAATGCGACACATCCTGCTACACCTCCTACGGCCGGAGGACTTCGAACGCATCTCCAGCGGCACCCACAAACGAGAAATCGCGTCCGCGTTCGCCGATTTTCTACCGAAAGACGCTCCCTCCGACCTCGACGAACGGCTACTGCTGATTCGCGGCGAGCTTGCTCGCTATCTACCAGGCGAGATCGACTTCTACACAAACGAGTTGAGAGGAGTTTGGAGCTCGGCTGCCGCCGCCGATGACGGAGAAGGTGTCGGGGACCTCGAAGCGTTGCGGTGGAAAAAACAGATCGTGCTCTACGGGCCGCCGGGAACGAGTAAGACCTGGCAGGCCGCGCAGCTGGCGCAAACTCTGATCCGACGCACCGCACTTGAGACGTGGGGCCCCGAGGCGTACTTCACGAACGCCGATGCAGTCGATACAGCAGTGCGGGAGAATGTGTTCTGGCTTCAGCTGCATCCGGGGTACGGGTACGAGCAGTTCATTCGAGGGTTGCGTCTCGAAGGTGACGTCACCCGCTACCGCCCGGGCTTTCTGCCCTGGATGGTCGAGAAACTCAAAGCCCAGCAACCGGCCAACGGACTCCCAGCACTGCCGGGAGTTCTCGTCCTCGACGAGATCAACCGCACCAACCTTTCCGAGATGCTCGGCGAAGCCTTCAGCCTGCTCGAAAACGATCAACGAGGCACCGAACGAGAACTCCCCGGATTCGATCACGATGATGATCCAGACGTCCTGGTCATCCCGAAGGACCTCTACGTCATCGGCACGATGAACGAAATCGACCAATCTGTGGAGACACTCGACTTCGCGCTCCGGCGACGGTTTCTGTGGCGCGAATGCCCCTTCGAGGCAGACACTCTGCTAGCCATCGTGGCCGACCGATGGCCACGGGACGTCGCGCGGTTCTCCTACGACGACGCAGCACCCCAACTGGAGCGATTCGCCGAACGCGCACAGGCACTCAACGAGGCCATCGCCCAGTCCGAGGAACTAGGCCGCCAGTTCCAAGTTGGCCACACGTACTTCGCCGACATCGCATTCTTCCTCGGCCCGTGGGTACAAAGCCGCCGAAGCCGCCCACCCAACGGCACGTACTTATGGACTTCGGCCAACAATCCGCAGCCGCCATTGCACGACCTATGGCGTCGATCCTTGGAGCCCCTCATCGAGCAATACCTGGCCGGCTCCGACGTCCGCGACAGCGAGCTCACCCGCTTCAAGAACATCTTCCTCGGACGATGACCACCCTGTCGTTCGCCGACCTGAGCAATCCAGACCGGGAGCCCACCCAGGAGGAACACCGCTGGCTACGCGACCTCGCACAAGACACCGACCCGGCTGAGTTCACCACACGAATCGGCCGTTCACTTGCTGCCGACGACATCGAACCGGTACTGACGTGCGACGCCACCGGGGCATGGCGAGCCGGCCGCTACATCGGTGAACTGAGCAGGGGCGGCCGGATCCTCGAGATCCGGCCCCGACTGGGCATCGACACGATCGCCCACTGGGCCGGCGCCGCGCTGAACGTCCGGATCGTGCCACGCAGCGGCGAACACACCGGCAGTCCCGCGTTCATCGCCGAGTTGCTCGCCGCCACCTGGCGGTCGGCGCTCGTCGAAGCCTCCCGCCACGGCCCTCCGGGATTACGAGCTCCGCGGCTTCACATCTCCGAGCACGTCAAAGGGCGAATCGACGTCGCCCGCACCCTGAAACTACGCGTCGCACAACGACCCCAGATCGCTTCGATCAGCAGGCCGAAGAACATCGACAATCCGATCGCGCGGGTGATCGTCCTCGCCGACCGGATCCTCGACCGTCGCCTCACACGCCGGGACTGGCGAGGCGATCGAATAGAGGAAGTTCTCCCGCGCCTACGCGCCGCCGTCGGGTCACGGCCGGCGCTACCGACCCCGGGAGAGCTCTTGAGCATCCGGTACACACCGATCACGTTGTCCTACAAGCGAGTCGTAGAACTCTCTTACCAGATCGCGCGCCACCGTGGCCTCCGGTCCCGCGCAACCGGTGAATCCACCGAAGGCCTGTTGATCGACGTCGCCGAACTATGGGAATTGTTCCTACTCCATTGCGCCAGAAAAGCATTCGGCAGCAACAACGTCACACACGGCACACACTTGATTAAGGCCCGCCCGCTGCTGCGCAGCATCGAGCACGACACCGCGACGCTCGGCCGACTGTATCCAGACCTGATCGTCGGTCCGGTCGAGCGACCCAGCGCGATCATCGACGCGAAATACAAGCCGCTCGCCGAGCCCCGGGGTGTCGACCGTGCGGATTTGTACCAACTGAGTGCATACCTCGCAGCCCACACCGCGGACCCGAAACCGACTGGCACGCTCGCCTACGTTCGGTTCCCTGACCAACACAGCTCGGCGTATGCAGAACGCAACGGCCCGTGGCAGACCTCGTTCGGGCACACCGTGCTCTTCGAACGATTCCCAGTCACGGAAACTGAGTGCGTAGCAGCACTACGCAACCTGACGGTATGACGTCGCAGCCAGGTGTCGGCCAAGATGTGACGAGGACATCCCGTATTTGCAACCGCTACGTGTGGATCGTGGAAAGACCCCGAACCGCGCCTGCAAACATGCGTAGTTCGAGCGCAAGCAACGTCGTACCATTCGAACGACTTAGTTTTCGCACCGTCAATATCGATTGACGGACATCCACGCTCGGGACCGACGTCGAAGCATCACCTCGGCGTCGAAGCCAGCCTCCTATGCATCCGGTGGTCGCCAATCCGGCTGCGGGCTCCCGTACAGTTGGCGGGTTTCTCGGTTGGGTCTCGCCCCGCCGGTTGCGAACTGACGAAGTTGCACTAATGCCTGCACCCACATGGCAGCTGACCGAGCGAGTGGACTAGTTGAACTGAAACGTGCGATAGGAGGTCCGCACGTTGAAGCGACCTCCTTCCTTGCGGCGCCGGAGGAAGCCTGCGATCGTATCGACATCGTCTGCGCGCATGCCGAGAGCGCGACACTTGGCACGGACTTGTTCGACGGTGATGGGCAGCCAGCGATCGGGGCGGTTCATCATGTCGGCCTTCAGCTTGTCTTCCTCGTTCCATTTGAGCCCGGAGTCGTACCCTGCCGCCCAAGCTGCGACGCTCTCTAGGATCGCGTCTACGCCGTTCGGCAGCGGTTCCAGTTTCTCTGGACCACGGGGCGTGGGCATGATCGTTTGCTTGGGAAGTAGCTGGATCGGGTTTACGTCCTCGATCCACTCCGCTGTGTCCTCTGTTCCCCACTCGATGACGGCGATGGCATCCGCTTCCACGTTCCACAGGTGGTTTAAGCGTCCATGGTCCGGCCACGCGTAGACCACTCGTTGCCGGTCGAAATATCCACCGTGGTACCCGCGCCACGCGTGATGGGTCACGCCTGGCTGCGCGATCAGGCGCTTCAGGATCGCACTCTCGACAGCGCGCCTGGGGGTAACCACGACTATCGCGCCTCCGGGTTGGTCGAGCAGCCATCTCACCGCGCGAGCGTTCTGCGCTTCTCGCGAGTCCCCGTCACCCAGACGCGACACCGCAGTAGGTACACCAGTCATGCGGACACTCCCTCACTGGACGATCTGGGTCCAAGCTAGTGAGGGGGTCCGACAAACAAAGGAGCTGGACGTGTGCATCGGGCGAGAATTCCGTACCTCGGACGACGCACTCTGGCGGTCTGACTTTATTTATTGACCAAGCGACGGTACCGGGTCTTGATTGCATCCTCACCACCTTCGAGGATCTCGCAAACCTCCTTCTTGACGGCGGCTGTCTGCAGCGTTCCTTCGACTTCGAGTGCGGGCGTGAACTCGTCATGCCCGATCACGAGAACGTTTTCGGCACCGGATGTCACAACAACGTTCGCATTGTGTGTGGAGACGATGAGCTGCCTGCGATTCTTGATGCTCTTCAACGTCTCAACCGCCAGGTGCCGAATAAGCTTGTTCTCGAGGTCATCCTCAGGCTGGTCGAGAAGTAGAGGGTAAGTCCCCATCTGCAGGACGACCGTCAGCAACGCCGCTGTCTTTTGCCCTGGTGATCCCTGGTCTACTGCGACGAAATTGGACTTCGGCGCAGGGCGGTAGCTCACGGCGACGAGATCCTCTGGGAACCACAGCATGATGTCGGTGACAAGCTCGAAGGCGTCTGCGTTCGCGAGTCGATTGTAGAAACGAGCATCGACCTTGATGACCTGCCCAATCTTGGACTCGGGGCCGTGCTCAACCAGATCGATCAGGTCGGTCTTGAAATCGCGGACCTTGCGCGGGAATCTGGGGTCCTTGCGGTGGTGCATGTTTAAGAACGACGGTATGCCGTCCTCGGCAAACGCCGAATCGAACGACTCCGGGCAGTTCAAGACCCGGCGGAGCTGGTCGCCAAGGCTCTCGATGTCTCCTTGATGAAACACTTCAACCTTGGTGAGCGCGTCCACGGAGCTATTGAGCTGTGAGGTGTAGGTTCGCCGCCGCTCGTGTAGCTCCTGCCGTGCGTCTTCGAGACGCTTGAGGACCTCGTCGATGGTTTGCTGCTGTTCCGCACACCGGTCATCCAAGCCTTCAAAGCCGCGAAGCTCGGCGTCAAGGTCCTTCTCAAGTTTGCGGTCGGCTTGAGTCTGTTCGGGCGAGATCCTTGACTGGCCACCTTGCTCGTTCAACCAGTCGTTGAGGGCTGATGCTCGTTGACGCCACTTGTCGCCAGAGCCGTGCGTCTGCCACTTTGTGCGTGCGGCCTGCAAGCCGGACGAGGCCTGGTCGAGGAGATCGGCCGCGGTGGTGAACGACGCCGTCCTGTCTGCATACTCGTCTATCGTCGGGTCCGAGTTCGCAAGTTCCCGCAAGGAGCGAGCTGCTTCAATGATCGTGTCCGCAACGCTTTGGGCTCGTTCTTCTGTGCTGGCGGAACGCCTGATTGATGACTCGACGGCCTCCAGCTCCTGAAACTCGTCGCTCGCGCGAAGTCTTTCGAGGTGGCTCAATCGCCCACGGACCTCCTCCAACTGTCCACGGATCCGGTCGGCCTTTTTCGATTCGGCAAGCTCTTTCGCGAGCTTGATGCGCTCATTCTTGAACCGGAGCTGCAAGGCGTCGTAGTCCTCGGTCCACTCATTGCGCCGGATCGGTGGCATGTCGTCGAGGATTCTCAAGAAACTCTGTGGCGAGGTGGCGAGTTCGTAGATCTGCTTCTGGCTGAATATGCGAATCGGGGCTCGGTCACTCGATTGCCCTGACTGCGGCTCCCACGAATCATCCGTCCAAACTTCGATATGCGACTTGTCGGGCTCCGCCCCGCTCCAGAGAACGCGGAGTTGCCTTCGGTCTTTCGTGTAACGGACGGTGATTCGCGTGTCCTCCGTCCACCAGCGCTCATCCAAGGCCGCAGCAGGACTGAACCGCCGTAAGTCGCTAGCGACAGTGCCCTCCAGCTCGTCCGAGCGTCCGAGGGCAAGGCGGAGCAGTTCCAGAACCGTGGATTTCCCAACGCCTCGACCGCCGATCAGACAGTTCATCCACGGGCCAAAGCGGTATATCTCGGAGGCACCGCGGTGCACAAGCTCAATCTGATCGACATGCCCATGCTGAGTTACATTGGGGTCGTCGTAGCCGGCTCGGACCCGACGCACGGACTCGGCCGAGTCGGTCAGCGCGAGTCGGAGACCTTCGAGATCGAGCGACTCTGCCTTCACTAGCGTGAGGTGAGTGCCCGGTGCCTTCGCAGTTTCCCCCTGCGGACACGTGTCGGTTGTCAGGTGATGCGCGTCAGATCCCAAGGTCGGCACCCATCCACGTCGTACTGCGCACGCAACCTTCGCGTCGTCTAAGACTTCAACAGCCTGGACAAGACCCGATTCCTGGAGCGCAACGAGGTCTCGAGCATCCATTTGGAAGACGCCTCGCCTGTGGTCTGCATGAGCCGGGATGCAAATTCCGTTCTGACCTGAGATCACCTCTGCAATGTCGCGGACCGTCATGTTCGCCGTGTCATCACTCCGGCCTCGCGTGCCCTCATATCTGCAGAGCACCAGGACGTGGTCGATGGCGGAAGCTTCACTAGAGGGATCGAAGATGGCAAGCACATGAAAGCCGCCCGACGCAGTGATCTCAACTCCCGGGAAGATTACAAACGGACGGAGATCCGGATTGTGGCTGCGAAGCTCATCCAAAGCCTCGCGCGCAGGTTCGATGCCGTCGTGCGAGTTGTGATCAGTGATGACGATTCCGTCGACACCTGCGTCGATGTAAGCCTGAATCCACTCCTTGTATGAAGGCTTCTCCCCCTCGTACAGCTTGCCGTCCAGCCCGCCGTAGTCGAACGACGCCGGCGAGTGCGCGTGGATGTCGAGACTCCACCAACGCGCTCCTGGGTGTTCACACCCGCTGGACGGCATCTCATCAGGCTGTTCGGGGGCGGGTCTTGGCACCATACGACCATGCTGTCATGCGGCGAGGCCTGCTCCTTGCGAACGCACCGCAGGCCCGAGCAAACACTCATTGTCCAAGTTGGATGTCACAACTCGGCACCTGGCTCGTGTGGCCATCGCCCGAGCCTTCAACCGACGAAGCGATGGGCCAAGTGTCTGCGGTACGCCGTTCCGGCGATCCAAGGAGGACCCTCGACCGCGCCTCGTCGCGGTTGATACGAAGGATCTCCTCGACTGTCAAGTCCCGATACAGATCCGAGCATGGCACGAGGCCGGCCCGTGTCGGCCACGTGCCATGCTCGCTCAGAAAGTCAGCAAGGCTCGCGTGCGAACGCGGGTGGGTATACAACCGCAACAGAAGTTGTAATTCGTTCCTTGACAACTGGGATCGCGACTAGCTATAGGCCAATGTCGGTGACGGCGTTACCCACAAGCGGGGCGTGCTCGCGGCGGTACACCTCGACGGAATCGAGGCGGGTGTGGCCGGTCTGGCGGGCGATCGCGGTGCTGTCGGCGCCGTTGCGGGTGCTCTGGGTGACGAAACCGGCGCGCAGCGAATGCCCGCCGAGCTTGGTGAGCGCGGTGGGGTCGTAGCCGGCGTGTTCGGCGCGGCGACGAATCGCCTTGTGGATCGCGGCTCCGGACAGCGGAGTCGAGCCGAGGTTGCCGTTCTGGGCGATGGCACGCAGCAGTGGCGACCTTGCTGCGGTGCGGGGTACTCCCCCGCGGCAGACGTGTCCGGTGAACGGTTCCCGTGTGCGGAGGAGACGGATCACCGACGCTCTTCCGCCAGCATCGTAGGCGGCGACGACCTGGACCCAGCGAATGTAGGCGCAGGGTGGGCAGGTCTCGTGAGACTCGGTGTACGGCAGGGCTTTCACCGCTCCCCTACCTTCTTGGTCGGTCTTCGACTTCCGCTGCCGGATGTGCAGGCCGTCGAGGCGATGCACAGTCACATCTCCACACAGCAGCTCGGCAAGTTCACTGCGGCGGAAGGCGCCGGCGAACCCGAGCAGCAGGATCGCCGAATCCCGGCGCTCGAGCACGTCGCCGGCCCAACCCCTGCACCGGTCCCGCGCGGTCGTGACGAGGACCTTGATGTCGTCGACCAGCAGCGGTGCTCGTCGATTCTGGGGCCGGTCCCCCGACGTCGCGTAGTCCCGGCGGATCCCGGACAAGGTCGCGGTCACCAGTTCGTGCGCCGTCGGGGACAGGTGGCCGGTGGTGCGGTGCTGATGGTTGATCGCCGCGATCCAGGTACCGAGCGTGGCGGCGGCATAGGCCCGCTCCCCTGCTTCGGTCCGCGTGTCGGCGGCGTCGACGAGATACGCGGCGACGGTGACCGGGTGCGCCGGCAAGGCGACATGCCCTTCCCGCTCGCACCAGCCGGCGAACCGTCGCCACCCGGCGGCATACGTTCGCCGCGTGCCTTCGGACCGGGACGACTCGACTGCTTTCGCGATTCGCTTGGCGACGGCGGGCGGGATCTCGGGCTCCACGGCCGTGGGCACCAGCCCCAAAGCGCCCTGAAGAGGGCTCATCGCGGGCGATCGGCCTGGTCGGAAGTCCATATGGGCAGCTTAGCGCAGGTCACCGACAGTTTTGCGGAGTAAAACTGTGCTGAACTGGCGTTTCGGGGTAGCTGGTGCGGAAAATGCAATTTACAAGGGCGAAATCGCAAAAAAACTGGGTGACTGTGCGATCACTGGGATCGCCGTCCGTTTAGCGCAGGTGAGACCGGACGGAATGACCTCCCAGAGGGGATCCTTCAATTCGCTCTGGTAGTAAATCCCCTGGTGAGAAGCCTACGATTGAACCTCTATTTGCACACCCAGGCACGTCAGCAGGGTCGTAGTGGGCGATCTCCGGACGTTCGCGTGGCCCGTACCGCGGTAGCCGTTCATTACTGGAACGAGCACGGAGGGCTGTGCAACGGCCCGTGGTCTGGATCCTGTTCGACCAGGCTCCAGTCGTTGCTATGTGGCCTCGTCGAGGCTGCCGCCGATGCGGGAGTTTTCTGTCTGGATGGTTCCCATCTGCAACGAGCTGGGTAGTCTGTTATACCTGCAAGGAAAGTCACGTGACGAAATGTGTCCTGATGAGCGTGACAGGGCGATTGCGCCTAGGGCGGTCCGCATCCGTTGATCTTTGATCGGATAGCTACGGTGTGTGCCGCCGCTACATGGACGTATGCCCATACGTAGGCCCATACGTATGGGCATATGAAATGTCATACGAGTGGCCCGGTTCATGTCAATAGAATTGCGCGTCGGCTTACTGCAGATGGCGGATGGTCGGAGGCGCTCCCCCGCTGGAGATGCGTACGTAGGAGCCGTTCAGTGCATTTTCTGGTGCGCCATCTAGGCGTGTTGGCTGAGGACTGTTTGTGTGGAAGGGCGCTTGTTAGCGGCTACGGGGGCTGCTGCCGACGTTACGGGGCCCCTATCGGTCGATATCCGGAGCCCGATCGACTATTGAATCGATTGGTTCCCATGACCACGCTGTCCGGGTGGCTATCGGTGGATCGTCGTGCATTGCCTCTTCCTTTTCGTCACCATAGGCGGTGACTCCTAATCGCGGCACGTTTGGTGCCTCGTGTCGTACCGGTGCTAGGGCGCTGAACTCCAGCCAAAGGTCGTCAGACTCCGATTTGCTGCTCGCAGATCACGGGTTCGCTGTGATGGCGTTGACGGGACTACCACATGCTAGAGGCTTGAGATGTTCGCTGTCGTGTCGATTCGGGCCGGTATGAGTGTGGTGCCGCTACCGTCTTGGTAGGCTCGTTTTCTAAGGCGTCTATTTGGTCCTCATATCGTGCTGACCAGTGGGTATGCCTGTGACCTCAATTATGGCCTTACGTAAGCCCATACGTAAGACCATACATATGGCAGTATGTCCGTCCGCAATTAAGGCATGAGTGAGGTGCGGCTAGCACGCGGTGTCAGTGGACTTAAATATGTACCGCTAACTGACCGTTCAGCAGATCGTAGTCAAGCCCGTTTATACGGCCATGCGTGCGGACTGGTGTGTGTACCGTTAAGCGGTTGCGTCAATGAGCTTAGACATGGCGGTATGCCAAGGCAGCCAGATGGCTTATCATATAGCTATACGCGGCGCTTTTATGAACGCTGATGCTATTACCTTGCAAAAGGGCTACCGTATGTACATTACGGTTGACATATGTAACGCCATCTATAGAGCTGTCGTAACCGCCGTTCTTATGCCGTACTAACAGGACTGTTACAAGGCTAGAACTACAGCCGCTCGTTGGGCTTGAGGCTAAGCATGTCCACGAGCCGATCGACTTGTCCGCGCAACGGGCGTGTCGGGGGCGCTATCTGCGGCCTGGTTCCAGTACGTTGTATGGGTGACGACAACGGGAACTGCGCGATCAGTGTTGGTCGCTAACCAAAAAGGTGGCGTCGGCAAGAGTTCGATTGTCTCGGCCGTGGCGGGCATGGTTGCAGCCGCCGGACGTCGTGTGCTCGTGGTTGACGCCGACCAGCAAGCCAATGTGACTTCTTCCGACCTTGGCGTGGATGGCGACAAAGGTCGCGGCCTGAGCATGGCCTTGCAGTTCGCTCAGCCGCTTACGCCAATCCGCAATGCTCGCCCAAACTTGGACGTGATACCAGGCGGGCCGGCGCTTGCAGTCGTTGCGTCGGTTGCTGCAACGGCTCAGCAAACCGGAATTGACCTGCGGGGAAACCTAACTCAGACGCTAAACGACTTATGTGAAGCCGAGAGCTACGACTTGGTGCTCATCGACTCCGGCCCAGGCGACGCACCTCTGCTTGAAGCTCTGCTTGGCACGGCTCGTTATCTACTCGTCCCTACGAAGGATGACGACGCCAGCCTTTCTGGGGTTGAGCTGCTCGCGGCTAGGTATCTACGAGCCCGTAATGCTGGGTCGCAGATACAGCTGCTGGGGGTGGTGCTGTTTGACGCAAACCCCCGTGCGACGGCTCGAAATCGTGAAGTCTTCGACCAGGTTCACGACCTTCTGGAGGGCAGCGGGGCGGACCCGTTCGAGACATTCATTCGATCCGACCGGGCCGCCGCGGTCGATCTGCGAACACGTCACCTCACGCCGCTAGAGCTAGTTGAGGTGGCCGAATCTGATCAAAAGAACCGTCTACAGCGCCTCCGCGTCAAAGGTAAAGCGGCGGAACGGTTGTGGTCCAGGGATCCCTCGGGCTTGGCGTCTGACTACCAAGCTTTGACCCGAGAGATCCTGAGCCGCGTGTCCAGCGCGGAGCGCAGCCGAACTAAGGGGGGTGTCGCATGAGCGCCAGAAAACGGCGCGCAGCCTTCGATCCGAACGCACTGAATGATCTAGACGACGTCCTGCCACCTCTGAATTTGGTCCGCGATGCTGCTGCGGCAGGCTCGGCAGGCGAGGACTCTGCAGAACTCACAGTGCCGGAGGCAGCTGACGTCGTCCAGGATCAGCCCAGAAGCTCGCAGTCCGGCTCTGAAACACCGCCACAGTCTCAAGCTATCGTGACGGATGACGAACCCGCGCTGCAGCGAGCGGGACAGATCGAGACGGCACCAATTGAGGCCGACGATAAGCAGAGTCCAACTCGCCGAGCGGATGCGCGTCGGAAGTCCGCTCGACGAGATGCGTCGACAGTTACCAATCGAGTTGCGCCACCAGAAGTTGCGCTGCCGGAAGAAATTTACAGCGCCCTTCGCTCACTCACTCTTGAGGAGCGCAGCGTGGATCCAACGACTGCCCGCTCTTACGGACACGTTGTGCTCGACGCCGTCGAACGTCACGCGGCTGAGCTTCAGACCCACTGGGCTAGTTCTACAGCTAGTAGTTCAGGCGGAGGACTTTTCAAGAGGGCCGAGGCTGGACGACCAACGCGCCGCCGTCACAACGCACCGCGCGCACGCGTACCACTCGCCGGCGTCATCAACGCTGACGCGGCGGTACTCGACCAGCTGGCCAGTGATTGGGGAGCAGGGAGCAGAAGCGCTCTCGTCGAGCAAGCGCTACGTCTGTACCTACGCGTTGACTAAATGCTCCAAGTCCGTACCCCATCAAAGAGATCAAATCTGTCGGCGTACTTTGCTGGCCTCGGTACGAGGCGACGGCGGTACGGCCCGGCCCCTGCTGAACCCGCCGACCAAGATCGGGCAGATTATTGACCCCCACGCGTGACTTAAAAACCATACGGGAGCCGATGAACCCGCGCAGCAACACTCAAATCGATCATTCCCCTGCCATGCGAGACCTTGATTCGAGGACCTTCACGGCTGCCTTGATTGTTGGCATTGCCCTGACTGTTGGAATCGCCGGATCATCCTTCTGGTTGTCCTTCGCTGCGCTCAGGGAACTGGCGGTGATGGCTGGAACCGATGCGGGCCGAGCCTGGGTTCTGCCTGTTGTACTCGATGGCGCAATAATCGCGACCACTGTAATCGGGCTCGCGCTATTATCGGTGGACGACCTCACGTGTCGGTCTGTGTACGACCTGACGTGTCGGTGTCCGGCAGGTTCATGATGCCGGTGCCTCCACTGGTGTGACAAGCCCTTGCCGGTCTTTGAGCCGGTAGCTGGGGCCGTTGATGGCCAGGACGTCGCAGTGATGAAGGAGTCGGTCGAGGATCGCGGTGGCGAGGACGTCGTCGCCGAGGACGGTTCCCCATTCGGTGAAATGCTTGTTGCTTGTGATGATCGTGGAGCCCTTCTCGTATCTGCGGCTGATCAGCTGGAAGAACATGTTGGCTTCGTCGCGGTCGAGGGCGAGGTATCCGACCTCGTCTATGACCAGCAGAGATGGGCGCATGAGGTTCGCGAGTTGCCGGGGGAGCCGGTTTGCTGCGTCGGCGGCTTTGAGCTTTCGAACGAGGTCGTCGAGGGTGGTGAAGTAGATCGACTTTCCGGCTTGGCAGGCAGCGACCGCCAGCCCGATCGCGATATGCGTTTTCCCTACTCCCGGTGGTCCAAGTATCGCGATGTTCCCTGCGCCGGTGAGGAATTCGAGGGTGGCAAGGTCTCGGATGCGGCGCGGTTCGAGTCCGGGTTGGAAGGTGTAGTCGAAGTCGTCGAGGGTTTTGTGATGGGGAAGCCCGGAGAGTTTGAGGGCGTTGCGGAACCGCCGGGATTCTCGGACTGCGACTTCTTCGGCGAGGAGGTGGTCGACGAAGTCGAGGTATCCCATCTGCGCGGAATCTGCGCGGGCGGCGGATTCGGTGACCGATTCGGCGGTGTGACCGAGGCCGAGCCGGAGGGCGTTGTCGATGATCCGTTGGGTGGTCAGTGAACTCATGAACGGTGTCCTGTCGTGGAAGATGCTGTGGGATAGTGGTTCACGGTCAGACGGCGTAGGCGGACAGTGGTCGATGTTCGACGTGGACGTGTCCGACGAGTGAGATGACTTTGGCGGTCAACGGGTCGCCTGCGTCGACCGAAGGTGACGGTGTGCCCTCCGCGGGGTTTGTATCGACGCGTCCGTCGGTGGTGGCACGGGTGTGACCGTCGGGCAGTGACGCCCAGTGCGCCTGGTCGACGACCCAGGCGCCGCGGACCTGCGAGCGAGCGTGGACGGCCAGGACGGTACCGCCGGCACTGTCGAGGGTGGCGATGGCGATGTTGTCGGCACCGGCGCGTACCTGTACTCGTTGACCTGCCCGGACGCGGTCGGCGGGTACGGAGTAGAGCGATGCCTCGAACGAGATCAGCGCGTCGTTTCCGATGCGCCGTAGGTGGGCTTCGGCGACAAGATACGGCTCGGCCGGGGCAGGACGTAGCGCCGCGTGATCGACGACGGCGCGGGTCCCGATGACCTCACGGTGAGTACGGTGCACCTGAGTCCGGCGGATCGGAACCCAGTCCATGAAGGTGCGGTCGGTGCTAGCGAGATCGGTGAACGTGCGACCGGCCAGGACGTGATCCCGAACGATCTTCACTTGCCGTTCTACACGGCCTTTGCCGGTGGGCCGGTACGCGGCGAGGACGTCGATGTCGAAGCCGTAGTGCCCGGAGAATGCGACGGCTGCTGGATGCAACGGGACAGCATGTCCGGGACGGACATGTTTGCGGACAATGGTTTTGGTGCGGTCGTAGACGATCGAACCCGGGACGCCACCGAAGTGCGCGAAGGCTCGGATGTGGCTGCCCCAGAACGCGGCGGCGTCCATCGAGTGGGTGTAGCAGCAGAATGGGTCACGGGAGAACGAGAGGACCATGTGGAAGGAGTAGACCTTGCGTCCGGTGCCGAAGAGATCGCCTTCATCGCCCCAGTCGACTTGTGCTTGGGCGCCGGGGATGGTTTCGAATCGGCGGTGTAGATTGCCGAGCCCGGATTCTTCTGCGCCGAGTTCGTCTCGGATGATGGGTCTGGCTGTGCTGCAATAGATTTTGACTCGTTGGTAGTTCACGGTCACGGACTTTTCGTTGGTGAGGCGTTCGTGGATGACCGAGGCTGCGATGGTGATGTCGGCGCGGAGCATCTCTTCGATCAGTGCGGCGATGTCGTCGGTGATCGCTCGGGGTTGTGTTCCTGCTCTCGAGGTTCCCTGCGGTGGATGCGTGGGTGCATCGTCGGCGAGGTATCGGCGGACAGTGCGCCAATCGCAGCCGCATTCGCGGGCGATGTCGGCATAGGTCGCGCCGGCCTCGTGCAGGGCTTTGAAACGTCGGATGTTCATCCAAGACTCTCCATCTAGGATCATGGCAAGGGCCACCCTTCGGGTTCGTCAACTTTGGCGGTAGACGATTCGAAGGGTGGCCCTTGTCGTGGGCGAGTTACGACAGGACTCGCCGAGCACCTACATATGAGGTTGTACGGGGACCATCACGTGAGGGTGTACACCGATAGCTATCCCATCACACCGACGCCAGAACAATCCGTGGGCGGAGGTTCGTCTTCGCTGTCCTCATAGTCGCAGCCGGCGCCTCCATTCTCGGAAACGGCTATCATGCAACTCTGACGCAGAACTCGGTGCCTGCGATCGTTGCTGCCGGAATCGCCACCGTAGCCCCGCTTTTCCTCCTTGCGATGACGGAAGTGCTCGCTGTCATACTGCGTGCGCCACGCAAGCAAAGGGATTTCGAAGCGCAAGCCGATGTCGCACATGGGCACCGCGACGTCGACGCAGCCGGTATTTCCCCGGCTGGTTCCTTCATGGAAGAAACCAGCGAACTTGCACCGGCCGTATGGACGACCGTCCTTGTCTATCTTGAGAACCCGACGTGGGCATACGCCGATGTCGCTAAAGAGCGTGGTGTGGACCCGTCGGTAGTGTCCAACCACCTCGCGCAATGGTTTGATCTGCAAAAGAAGATAGCCCAGCTCTGTGGAACAGGAAGGCCCAAAGACGCGATTGGCCAGGCCGCTTCGCTCGCGAAGAGGCCGAGTCTCTCTGTGCTTGCCTAGCCCGGTACGAACGACTGGGCGCCACACCCGGCTCAGCGAATCCACGGCCGCCGCCGGTCCCGCATGAAGAGCACGGACTCAGCTAGAACGGGTCGCAAGGCGATCGCCCTGGACGGGTCCTCACGACTGGGCGGGGATTGACGCCCATCGTTCCAGGTCTGCAATGTCAAGACGCATGAACTCGACGGGTGCCGCGAGATCAGCACCCTTATGAACTAGGGTTCCGGGACCGAGAAGGTTCTCATCCTGCCCGGGCACGAAGCCCGCCATCCCGTACAGGACACGCATCATTCTGTTTCGGCCTGTGTCTACGAACTTGGCCGCAACATAGGCGTCGTTGCCCACAGCACTCCGCACTATTTCGCCGAGCAGAATCCCACCTACGCCGCGAGACATCACACGGCACGACATCAGATGCTGGTGGAGCTCCCAGCGGTCTGCGAGCTTTTCTATCAGGGTTAGGCCGATTGTTCCGTATGGGCCGAATCGATCTGTCAAACTGCTGATCAGAACGAGAAATCGATCATCCTCGAGCATTTCAGCAAGCTGTTCATGACTGTATGTGACTCCAGTGGAGTTCAGTTGATTGGTTCTGATCGTAAGTTCTTCGGCGCGGCGCAGGTCATCTTCAGTTGCCCGGCGCACTTGAAGTTGCATATCTAGGGAGGCAAGAAATGACTCACTGGGCCCCTCGAAGGACTCCTCAGCCTGATCGCGTTCAAGCTGGCTCTGGTACATGCTCCGCCGCTGGGCCGATTCTTCAGTTATGAACCGGGGACGGAATCGGGGTGAATCCGCGTGAAGTAATATGTCATCCACTGACACGCACTCGACGTCAGGAAGTGAATCAGCGACCTCAGCAAGCTCGTAAGGTTGGTCATCAACAAACGTCACCGAATTTGCGCCGATATTAAGTCGCGAAATAACTCTCTCGATTGACTTTGATTTCGCCCCCCATCCGATCTGTGGTGCGACGAACAAGTGGCTAATATTCAGGCGTGTCAACGCGACTATGGCAGTCTCGGGTTCATTTTTGCTAGCAATCGAATTTATTACGCCTTTTTTGTCTAGATCACGAATTAGTTCTATAATCTCCAAATTTGGTGTAATATTTTCGAAGCCATCTTCCAGGAGAACGCCGTCCCAGAGTGTGCCGTCTAAGTCCCAAACTACGCACTTCGCGATATCAACCATTGGCTTCTCCTATCAACGATTCTGTTCTACTTGAGGAATTTGTCCTATTCCATAGATAGGCTGCCACAACAAAGGACGTCAGAATCAAAGCTGCGGCAACGGCGGAGGTTACGGCCAAGGATAAAGATGAGGCGTCGAACACGGTGCCGGCGGCGGAATGATCGGAGGCCAATTGATCCGAGGAGCCAGATGGTGACGATTTGATACCGTCGGTCAATCCATCGGCCGTATCGCTGTTTGAAATACTATTCCGGTAGATCACGAGCCCTAAAGATCCGAACAGGGTAACACCGATTGACAATGATAACTGCATGACAGTCTCGCACACGCCCGAGGCCGCACCACGCTGGTCGGGCGGTGCGGCTGAAATCACCATTTCGTTGCCAAGGGTCATCACTGGTCCGAGAGCCAAATAGAAGATAGACAGTCCCAGGATGCATACTAGTAAGGTGTTTGCGCCGGAAAAGGCAAGGAAAGCTAGACCAAAAATTGCAATGATGATTGACCCCGTGGCGATCGCAACCGATCCGAATCGTCGAAAAAGTGTTGGTATCAAAGCGGCAGAAAAGCAAAGAATTAGAGCGGGAATTATTAGCAGTAAGCCACTGGTGAGAGGGGTCAGTCGAAAAGACTCTTGGAAGTTCTGGGCGATAAGAAAATATACCCCACCGTCAGCAGCCAGCAGGGCTGCTAGCAATAGCAATGTGGCTGAGAATTTTGGATTTGAGAACAACTTTATGTCGAGAAATGGCGTTTCGCTGCGCGATTGCCTACGTGTGAAGATCGCGAAGAACAACACCGTGACGCTTGCGCCAACTGCAATGTGGACTATCGTGCCCTCGATGGCGATGCCCTTGATTGTCCAGGCTCCCGCCACGAAACCGATCAGCAGAAAAAGGGAGCTTGTTAAGTCGATAGGGGAGGAGGCGGCGTTATCGCCCAGATTCTCTGCAGCCGGAAGTGTGAACGGGGCCGCGGCGACAAGTATCAGGCATGCGATTGCTGCTGGAAGAAAGACGACGCCCCAATAATAATTCTCCAGTATCAGGCCCGCAACGACAGGGCCCAGGGCGGTACCAAAAGTGAAGGCGCTGACAAGAACTCCGATGGATCGTGACCTTCTGGCTCCCTCGAACATTCTGAACACAAGGGCGAAGGAACACGGCATCAAAGCCGCTCCGGCGGCACCCATCCCGGCCCGAAAAATTATCAACCAGAGTGGGCTCGGGGCCATCGCGGCCGCCACGGACATCACCGTAAATGCACAACCACCTATGATTAGCATTCTGCGATGACCAAATCTGTCGCCGGCGACACCCGCGGTAACCAGCAAGCCAGCGAGCACGTAGCCGTAAACGTCTGAAACCCAAAGCGCCTCGCTCGGAGTCGCATCGAGCGTTCTGACGATCGAGGGGATTGCTTGAAAAACAATCGTCACATCCATCGCCGTGGCCAGCGTCGCAAGGGTTAGTACAATAAGGGCCAGGTTGGACTTGAGAGTGGTCATTTGAGTGTGTCTGTCCCTTTCTCCAAGAGGAGTCCCTTCACCAGTTCCGCGAGTGCGTCGACAGACTTCAAGTTCTTGAGAATTAGCTGGTCATTCCGTACCTCCACGCCAAATTCAGTTTCAAGAAATCGAATCAACT
Organism: Rhodococcus sp. FG69; assembly: GCF_057808915.1. NCBI lineage: Bacteria > Bacillati > Actinomycetota > Actinomycetes > Mycobacteriales > Nocardiaceae > Rhodococcus > Rhodococcus sp. FG69. The sequence goes on from NZ_JBMDIX010000005.1 coordinate 110,272, forward strand.
GTAGAGCGAACATGGAATTAACTAATCCAGCCGAGAATATATCCTGATCGTAGGAACTAATTTCTCCGCGCTTGGACTTTGAGTTAATGTATGTAGCTATTCTGTCGCGTAAATTGCTGACGTTCATAGGGGGACCTCGGTGTATTCTATTACTCCTGCACTGAAGCTCCAACCGCCGCCTGTTCCAGAAACGATCACTCTGTCGCCCGATCGAAGTTTCCCGGCCCGCAGGAGGTAATCGATGCTGGCAATCTGGTCTCCGGCACCCAGATGTCCGACCCGCCTTCCCCACTCCCATGTGGTCTTTTCTTTAAGAATCCCGTCGGAGGCCATGGCCTCCCAATCGAAGAGTGTCGCACCAACATTTGGGTACAAGAACCATCGGATATCTTCAGTGCGGAGAGCAGCTTTACTCAGTGACTGTTCGACAACTGTCTGCCCTGCAGCGTCCACGTCTCGTATAACGGCAAAGAGGTCATTTCCTTGCTGCAAGTAGTCGTTTTTTCGCTCAGTTATGTTTATCGGCCAAGCGCTGTGGCCGGGGTAGTAGGCCAAGGGCCGATTCCCTGTCCAGAATGCTTCGTGTGACGGATCGCTTTGTACAACGATCGACTTGAGCTCCAGGTTAGTTCTGGTCCGGCAGATGATAATCGCTGTTGCGCCGTCCGCTAAGATGATCCCTGCGTCAGTGGCGAAGCGGTCGTATTCCGGGCCTCGGAATGTGTCACTCGTTGTCACGAGCGCCCACGCGTCTTCGTTCTCCGAGTTCCTCAAGAAATTTGCCGCTATGTCGATCGCGGCCATCGCGCCATTGGAAGCCTGAGAGATATTTATGGCCGTTCCGCGGGAGTTCGGTACAACCCGTCTTTGGATGAAAGACGCAGGGCTCGCGAGATCGAGCCCTTGGTACGCCACCGAAGCATGCAGGAGCACGGCCAAATCAGCCTCTCTCAGCCCTGCATGCTCGGTGACTTCAGTCGCGCAGCGTACTGCCATATCGAGGGCTTGCACGTCAGGATGCGCTTCGCAGATCGAGATCATCTCATCGTCTGCGGCGGCATCTGGATCGTAACGGCCCGCTTCGACAGCGTCGCTGACCAGGGTCGGAGTTCCGAGTTCAGTAGCGGTTGCGGCGATGAACAGTGGTATCCGACCCGGGTGGACTGACATGCGATTAACCCTGTTTGACGCGGAGGAGGTCTGCGATGATTCGGCTCGGTGAGTCCTCCCCGCCACCAGCTGCGACTACCCGCTCCATCGACGACAGGAGCGCCAGTGGGAGCGACGGGTCGACTCCACTGGCCTTGGATGCTTCGGCGATGTGAGCAAAAGTAGTGCGTGCCGAGGACGCAGTCGAGATTGTTGCCGGGAACTCGAGATTGTCGGCATCGCGGGCGACATCGTTGCCCATAGTGGCAACGAGTCCAACAATGGCGTTGAGCTGGTCGCCAATCTGCGACGCTTGAACACCGTTCGCCTTCGCGAGCGAGGCAGCATGGCAGATGCCGGCGAACGCGGTCCAAAAAGCATCCAGCAACGCGGTGTCGATCGCCGCCGCCGCTCCGATGTCCTCACCGAGGTGAGTGAAGTTCGGTGCGACAATCGAGAGCACGTCTTTTACGTCGCCGACGACGTCGGCCGGGCCGGCGACGATAGATGCAGAGTCAGGCGTGCCGACGATGACGGACGGCGTCAGCATCGCGCCGCCGATGTAGCGCGCCCCCTTGCTGCGTGCGAATTCGCTGGTCAATTTCGCTGCGGGGGGTGCATCCGAGCTCAGATTGACGATGATTTTGCCATCGAGTGCCTCGTGGGCACTCTTGATAGCTTCGAGTGCGGCCGTGTTGTCTACCAGCGAAATAATTGTGAGCTGGGACGCCTTGATGGCCTCGGACACCGTTGGATGGACGTCGATATTCGGATCGTCGGACTGAAGCTGCTTGGACTTGGTTTCGGTGCGATTCCAAACACCGACCTTGATACCGGTCGCACTGAGCTTGCGTGCGATCGCGCTACCCATTGGACCTGAACCGATTACTGATACATTTTGGATGCTCATGGATTTAATACTTTCTGGTATCGGCCGAGCAGGCAAGTACGTACTTTTCCATCAGAAACGCACTTATAGGTAAGTGTCCATGTCGGGGACGATAGGATGCTGAATACCAATCGTCGGATGCGGTGTACCTCGGTGTGAAGTATGACGGGTTTGCAAAACGCCAGTTCGTGGGCCTACGGCATAGTGGAGGGAAATGGTCTGCAATTTTCTCATCTGCGGGTAATGAATAGTTTCCTGGTCGGTCCCGCCATGCAAAATTCAACTCATTCTAATGAGATAGATACTCGACTCGAGCATGCATGCAGGGACATCTTCAGTGATTTCCGACCGGGCACTCGGATACGGGGTGAGGTACGTTGACCGTCCGTTCAGACGAGTCGCCGGGCCTGCACGTTTCCTCGATAAGACACTCGTACAGAGCAGTCGATATCCTGTACGCGCCGCGTGAGTCGACTCCTCATCGCCGCTGAAATGTCTGTCGTACACATCAGCGGGAGTTCGGAGGCCAGAGGTCCATTGTGCCGCGGCCTTCAGGGGGCGAGGTCACGCTCCTTGGCGTGGAGATCTTCCCTGAAAAACTGGCCTAAGCTAACAGTCAACCGTTGACCACTTTGCGTGCTGCTGCGAACCCAGATTCGATGGCTCCGTCAATATATGCACCGTTCCAACCCGGCGCGATGTCGCCAGTCGCGAAAGTGATAGGTCCGAACGAAGTCTGCAACTCCCGTGCGACGAGTCCGATCATGTTCGGGCCGCGCATGCCCCACGCCCCCTGCGAGAAAGGGTCAGCGGCCCATGCGCCTACGGCCTGGTCGAGGAGTTTTACGCCCGGCGCAATTCTGTTCAAGGCCTCCTGGGAGCGGGCCAGACCGTACGTCGGGTACTGGGGATCCGTGGCGAAACCAACCGACAGGATATCGCCGTTCTCGAACGTGGTCAGAGGTAGAACCAGTCCCAGGGGATCCGAAGCCGAACCTTGCGCGAAGACTCGTCCTTGATCGCCGGGTGTCCTGAAAAACACTTTGGACAAGCTGGGGATGCCAAGGCCGTAGTTCGATGCCAGAGAGAATGCCGGGGGGAGCGCTGGAGCAAACCGGATCGATTTCCAGATGTTGGCGGGAGTGGCGATGACAACCCGTTTTGCTCTGATCGTGACTTTTTGTCCCACGATTTCGACGTATCCGTCCCGCTTCGTGACCGCGCTCACCGGGTTGTTGAGTATCAATTCGGAGGACGATTCTTGGAATATCTTATCGAGAAGAGAGGTCATTCCACCAACTGGTGTCAAGGAGGTTTGCTGGTCCCATCCGGCAATAGTGTGTCCGCCAAGTGCCCACCATTGCCCCATGCTGGTCAACCCGCGTCGGAATATGCTCTCACCGCAGTACCCGTAGAACGAGCTCTCCAGCCACAGCCGATCCTTCGGATTATTTGCGACTTGTAGAACTTTCTGGCCTAGCGATAGCTTATCTGCGGCTAAAACGCTGGTGCCGCCTGCAAGCGGGTCGTACGGGTTCGGGAACCACTTCCTCGTGTCTGCGAACACGTTCGAGTAGAGCGCACCCATATGTCCACTTGCCTCGATAAAGTCCACCGGTTGTGCGCCCGAATTCGATGGGTAGAACGCCCGTTCAGGAAGAGCGTCGGGTATTGGATTAAGCCCGATGCCGTAGCGGTTTAGTTCTGCAGTGGCGTACAGCTGCGTAGGTGCAATCCACTGCGCTCCCAACTCAATCTGTTCCCCTCCAAAATCTCTAGTGAAAACTCTACCGCCAATTCGCCCACGCGCTTCGATTATAGTTGGTGCCAGACCTGCTCGACGAAGCTCTCGCGCAGCCGTAATGCCGGCAAAACCAGCGCCGACGATGACTACGTCGCGAATTGAGGTTGGGGTGGGACTGGCGTGCGCCACTCGTCCGGTAGAAACGGCCAGAGCAGTCGCCGCGGCGACACCGCCGATAAATGATCGACGCGTAATTCTACTATTTGAGTAATCCATCAGAATCTACCGGCCAATCCGTTTCAGTTCGGTTCGACGATCAAAGATAGAACGATTCGGGGTCCAGGCCCTGCAGTACGCGGCCATGAACTTCCATATTTGTGGCGAAGTTTAGAAGGGCGTGCTGGCTGAAGCCCATTATGTCCCGGTAGAACCGTTGAATCGGCTGACTGTGGTTCAGGACCGAAGCTCCACTCTCGCGATAGATCTTCTCGACCGCATTGCGGGACAGCTCGATTATGTACGCGCATCGCCCGCGGAGCTCTGCGCGCTCCTCCATTGAAAGCTGCTCCCCAGCATCGACGGTATGTTGTAGCAATACGATTTCCTCATGCAGTAGCGCGGCAGCCGCGGACAGCATGTTGTGCACATGGGCAACATTGATCTGGGTGACGGGAAATTCGCGCTGGTCTTCCCACTTCGTGTACGTGATCGCCCGGCCGCTCGCCATCCTCTTCAGGAGTAGGTCGAGGGCACCTTCCGCTATGCCGAGACAAACGGCCGCGCATTCGGTTATGACCAGGGGAAAGAGGCCGTACGCTCGGTCCGAGCGGATGTGATGCCGGTCGGGGGTAGTGTCCGATAGAGCATGCTCGAAAGAAACTACTCGATGTTCCGGTACAAACACGTCCGATGCCGAGGTCGACGCGCTTCCAGTTCCTCTGGCACCGAAAACATCCCAGTCGTCCGCGATCTCGAATTCAGACATCGGGACGAGAGCGATTGCTTCATCTTGGGTGCCATCGGCCTGAACTCGACTTGCTGCGGCCATGTTCCAGTCAGCACCTTTGCATCCGGTGTTGAAGCGCCACGTGCCGGACAGTCGATATCCGCCGTCGACAGCTAGAAGTTCCCCGGACGGCGTGAACCCACCCGAAATCTTGACATCTGGGGTGGAGGCGTAGACGTCGTCTAAGGCCTTGTCTGGATACAGGCTCAGCAGGCCTGAGTTCGACATCCAGACCATCGAGACCCAGGCAGTAGATCCACAACCTCTGCCTAGTTCCCGTAGGGCATCGACTTGTTCTCCGATTGGCCGTTCCAGCCCCGAGAATCGAGCGGGCACTCCGTTCCGGAGGATTCCCTCGTCCTTGATCATCTCGATGTTCTCTTCGCCGATCCAGCCGGCCCTGTCGACTTCCGGTCCTCGATCCCGCAGTCGTCGGATGAGGTCCGTATCATTTTTTACGCTGTTGATGGTCATCATGTCTCCTCTTGGTATGTCAGATTGAAACGGGAAGCTGGGAGTGTCCATTCGAGATGAAGGATCCCAGAGGCTGTAGTTCGTCGAACGGTGTTGCTATTTTTAGTCCAGGGAATCGACGAAAAAGTGCAGGTAGTGCAATTGATGCCTCGAGTCGCGCAAGTGGCGCACCTATGCAGCGGTGTACGCCGTGACCGAAGGCGATATGTTGAGAGAGGGTTTCGCGTTCCGGGTTGAATTGGTCTGCATCGCTTCCATGTATAAGCGGATCCCGGCCGGCGGCCGCAAAGGCGATAATGATAGGGTCACCTTTTTTGATTACTATCTCTTCTTGAGGGTAGTGAATGTCTTCGATTGCATAACGCATGGGAAGGTTTGTGAACGGAGCCTCGACGCGCAGAGTTTCCTCGATTATGCTGGACCAAGATACTTGCTTAGTTTCCAACTTGTGCCGAACATCGGGGTTTGCTAACACTCGGGCGATCGCATGATCGAGGAGGTTGACGGTCGTCTCGTGACCCGCGGTATAAATCAGGAGTATGGTGTCAATTATTTCTCGTTCGCTCAGGCCCCCTTCGTTTTCTTGGCTGCCGGATTGCACTAGTGCTGAAACAATGTCGTCGCCTGGATGTCGTTCTTTCGAGGCGACAAGACGTTCGAGGGCGTTGTATAGCTGGGCTATATTTTCCTCGGCGGTCTCCTGAGATGCGTCTGTGTCCATGAAAGATGCAATCCCGGATAGGATCTCCTCTTTCAGATCTCCTGTTATTCCCAGAAGTTTCGATATGACTTCTACCGGGATCGGGTAAGCGTATGCGCCTCGAATATCGAAGGTGGATGAGTCGGCGTACCTCGACTCGATCTTGTCGAGGAGGTTCTCGACAACGCTCTGAACATACGGACGCATCTCAGCGGTGCGTCTGGCGGTGAAAGCGCCTGCTATTACGCGTCGGAGTCGCTGGTGTTCGCCGCCGTAGGCGGTGATCATGTTTCGGTCCGATACCCAGATAGCTAGTGGCCAAGTCTTGGCGAGTTCGGATTCACCGTTGCCCCAAGCTGGCCAGTGCTGATATGTATCCCTGGAGACTCGCTCGTCGAGCAGTAGCTTCTTCGCCAGACCGAAGTCGGTCACCCACCAGACCAGGACACCGTCCGGGAGTTCCGCCAGAACAGCTTTTCCACGCGAACGGAGTGCTTCACCCTCAGCGTGGATGTCTGCACCGGTCAGGTCGATTTTTGGGTATGTGCTGTCTCGCGACATTTGCTTCCTTCAAACGTTGTCACGTCCGGCTGCAACTGCCACCGGCTGTGTCGACGCTATGGCGTCGTTGCCGTCCAGTGGTCTCTCGATGGTCATGGTGCGGGCCCCGGCGGTATGCGTCTGGTCATGGACCGTCTCGTGTCGTTTGAAGCCCTAGGTCGCGTCGGGATACGCTAGAAACATGACCAGCCGCCTACCCCAGTTCTCATGCGGTCTCGACGCCGCTGTGTCCGTTGTCGGTGGGAAGTGGAAGCCGTTGATCCTGTGGGCGCTGTCCGAATCGCCGATGAGGTTCGGTGAGCTGCGCAGGTACCTGACAGGCATCAGTGAGAAGATGCTTGCTCAGCAGCTACGGGAGATGGAAGCTGATGGCCTCGTCCACCGTGAGGTTTTCGCTGAGATTCCCCCGAAGGTGCAGTACTCACTTGCGCGTCTGGGCGTAACTTTGAACGAAGCGTTGATGCCCCTTGGAGACTGGGGTTCGGAGTACATGGACGACATCATCGAAGCGCGCACTGACGATGCTCGGCCGGCGGTCTAGACGTCCCTACCGGCTTAGGGCGTTATTGGGCTCCTGCTGAACGGGCGAGAATGTCTTCGCCGACCGCGGCGTTGTGTTCGCGCAGATAGAAGTGCGTTCCAGGGAATACTCTCATTTCGAAGGAATTACGAGTGAGAGCGTGCCAGTGTTGAACGGCAGCGGGTGGTGCAAGTGGGTCGTTGTCACCGCTGTATGCCACGATTCGGCTCGAAATCCGTTCGGTCGCGCTCGGGATGTAAGCGGACAGTAGCGCGTAGTCGTGCCTCAGTGCAGGTAGAACCATCTCGAGCACGGCGGGATCGGACAACAAAGACGAGTCTGTGCCGCTCAGCCTACTGATCTCCTCAACCAGACTTATGTCATCTTCGGCGTTGACAGACTCAAATGACACCCTGTGGGGTGATGCACAGCCGGATACGAAGAGCGTTTTCAACTCGGTGCCAGGGTGTCGATCCAGAATCTGAGCTACCTCCCACGCAACAAGCGCGCCCATACTGTGGCCGAGCACATGTAGGGGCCTATCGTCTGCGACGAGCTCGTCTACTACTTCGGTCGCCAACTTTTGAAGCGTCTCCACGCCTATGTCGCGTAGCCTTTCTGCGCGTTTCGGGTATTGCACAACGGATGGGGATAGTTCTTTTTTCAAAACTCGGGAAAGTTGAAAATAGTAACTAGCGGAACCGCCCGCGTGTGGAAAAATTACGATCCTCTCGTTTGTATCTAGATTGGAATGAAATTCTCTGAGATAACGATTATTGCTCATATAATTTCGCGCGTCCTCGTCTTCTCGAACTAGCTGCACTGGATTTATATGCAGTTGTACTGCCTTCTAGGTTTTCGGTGCGGTTGACCTTATCGGTAATGAAAGCGAATCGGGTTCGCCGGGGTGTCACGGGTGTTGAGAAACCATGTAGTCCGCGGTGTGCGGGACCCCCGGTTCGGGAAGCCAGCCTGAAGTAGTGAAGAAGTCCACATAATTTCGTACTATTTCTCCCGTCAAGGGTGGGCATTGCCCGCCGAGAGCGACGTCTGTATCGAAGGTATCAATATCGGGGTAGAACGTGGCGCTGTCTGCCAGCATCATGTCGAATGCGTCCAGAAGAGGGAGGATCGCGTTGTCGCGTTGGGCTGTGATATCGGCTCTCCACAGCTCGTATGGCAGTTCGGTGAGTGTGTATCCGAAGTCCGTTAGGTGGGCGATCATGTCCGCGAAGTCGATCGAATTGGGGGTGTCGATATGGAAAACGCGGCCCTCGCTTGTTGCCATCCCCGATAGACGTCGAATTGCGTTGGCTGCATAGTCCACTGGAACCATGTGCAAGGGGGCATGCAGCGCTTGTGGATAAGAACCTGCCTGAATCAGCCCTTTGAGCGACATCCACACATAATCTCTTTTTTGGCATGCTCCGGTCACGCGATCGCCCGAAATCAGGTCCACGCGATATATCGTTACCGGAAGCCCTCTCTTTCGTGCCAGCCCAATGATCTCTTCCGCCACCCACTTGCTTTGGGTGTAGCCGCTGGGCAGTGCGTCGCCGGGGCCAGCCGGGTCACTGACACGGAGAGGGACACCCGGTTTTACGGGTCCCGCGTACACGCCCGTAGTCGATACATGATGCAGCGGAACTGTTCGGTACAGAGCAGCAAGACGCAACAACTCGACTGTTCCATTGACATTGACAGGCTTGAGAGCTCCATAGGGTTGTAGCCAGTTGACCTGGGCTCCTGCGTGGTAGACGACGTCTATCGTCGATGCAAGCCGATCGAAGGTTTCGGGTGTCAGACCGAGCAAAACAGAGCCGAGGTCGCCCACGATGACCTCGACGCGGGACAGGTCTGCTTCGATTCGATACCAGGCCAAGTTTTCCCGCAATTTACGCCAGGCGTCCTCTGAGTTCGTGGCGCGTATGAGACAGAATATTCGGGCTTGCGTCGATTGCAGCAGCTCGCGCAGGAGAAAGGCACCAAGGAAACCTGTTGCACCGGTGAGCAACACCTTCTCAAGGTGTTCGTTTTCAGAAAGGCGTACGTCAGCGGGCACCACGTCTTCAGGAAGTGTTATTTCTAGGTTCCAGTGCACATTGTCCTGATCAGAATTGCCGCCCGACGTGAACTGGCTTGCGAGGTAATCGGCCAATGCAACGGGAGTGGGATGGTCGAAGAGTGTGGTGAGAGGCAAGGCCAGCCCGGATGCAGCGGCGAGGCGGTTGCGAAGCTCGACCGACAGAAGTGAGTCGAAGCCAAGTTCTGGGAAAGCGGATCTCACGGGGATCGAGTCACTGTCTGACTGGCCCAGCACGTCGCTCACTGCCGCGAGCACTTCGGCGAGCACTACTGTTGTGCGTTCCTGATCGTCGAGCAGGCTTATACGCTCGCCCCAAGGCTCCGAATCGGTCATTTCGGTCAAGCTGGGCCGCAGCGGTGTACGAACTATCTCTCGGAAAACTGCTGGGATCTGATCTGGGCGGCTGCTCATGGCCGCCTCGTCGAGCGGAGTAGATACGATTACCGCTGCTCCGTCTCGAACCGAGGCGTCTAGGGCTGCCATGCCGAGGGCAGGACCGATCGAAAGATAACCAGCACGTTCTATCCGGCGGCGGTCACTAGGCTTGAGGTGTCGGGTAACGCTGCTGTTCAAGTCCCACAGGCCCCACGCTATAGACGTGGCCGGCTTGCCTTGGGCGGCTCGCACCGCAGCGATTCCATCGAGATATGCGTTCGCAGCTGCGTAGTTGGCCTGGCCCGCACCGCCGATCGTCGCGGCGAGGGAAGAAAACATAACGAAGGCATCAACCTCTCCGACAAGATCATTCAGGTGACGTGCACCATCTGCCTTTGCCGCAAGGACAGAGTGAAGGTCGGCTGAGGTGAGGTTTTCGATGAGTGCGTCGTTTGTGACGCCCGCGGCGTGTATGACGCCGTTGATCGGCTGTGTCGCCAATAACTGCGCCACATCGTCTCGGTCGGATATGTCGCAGGCGACTACAGATGCCGCCGCTCCGAGTCCCTGGAGCTCGTCGACCAGTGCTTGTGCGCCGTCCGCAGATATACCGCTGCGGCTGCTCAGTACGAGCTTCTGTATCCCGTGTTCGGTGACCAAGTGGCGTGCGAGAATTCTTCCTAGGGTGCCTGTACCCCCAGTAATCAACACGGTTCCATGCCAACGCCCGGAAGGGGCCGTGGTGGTGGGCAGGCCCCGTGTGAGTCGTGGAACCCAGAGCTGACCGTTGCGCATGGCGACTTGTGGCTCGTTCGAGGCAACAGCACGGGCGATGGCATCGTTGGAGGGGCTTGTGTCGGCGTCTACCAGTACGAATTTATCTGGATGCTCGGATTGAGCTGATCGAACCAGTCCCCAAACACCAGAACCGCATAGGTCGCGGACAGGCTCACCGGATACAGAGAATGCGCCGTGGGTCACTACGACCAATTTGGCTTGTCTACCTTGAAGAATCCAACGTTGAACGGATTCGAGCGTGGCCAGGACGCGTTCATGGAGATCCAACTCTGATGAGTGACTTACGATCTCGACTTCGCTCCCAGAAATATTGGTTGGGGCGGACAAGGGCATCCAGCTCGGTCGTAGGAGCGTGTCTGACGGACGTAGTCGAGCAGAGGACATGGCTTCGTCCGTGTACTGGGTCAGTTGGACTTCGTCGGCAACGGCAACGGTCGCCCCGGAGGGGGCCGCGAGCACAAGTGAAACTCTGTCGGTATCCGTGGCATTGATCAGCGCACGGACATGGGTGGCACCCTGGGCTGCGACCTCCACACCGCGCCAAAGTGTAGGTGTCCATCCAGGCCGTGCCAATCCCAGAACTCCCGCCAAAAGTTCTGGATGCAGAGAGAATCCGTCGATGGGATCTTGGATCTCCGCGACGACACGGGTTTGCCTATTGTTGATGCCCGCGGTCCCTGCAGATTGCTCGGGCCAATGCCCGATTTCTGTAGAAGGGTGATTCGATGGTGTCAAGAAGCCGTCTGCGTGCAGAGTCCACGATTGCTGGGTTTGAACCCGAGAGTGAATTGCGAAGGCTCGCCGGCCTTGGGATGGTGCGTCAACGCGGACCTGAAGCTGGAGACCTCCCTTCGTAGGCAGCACGAGTGGCGTACGTACTGCTAAATGTTCAATCCGCGGTGTGCCTGTACGGTCTCCTGCGCTGATCGCGATGTCGACCAAAGCAGCGGCCATGGCCGCTGCTTGAGAGGCCCACGGATGACTGTGAGCAGTGATTGTCCCGGTAAGAAGAAGCTCGTCCCGTCCTGCAACCGTAAGTGGCGCATCGAGGATCGGGTGAGCGTCGGAGCTTGACCGGCTCCCGCTCGGACTGTCGACAACCCAGTGACGTTCGCGCTGGAACGGGTATGTATGTAGGTTCGTCGGTTTGCCGTCATGGCCTCTGAAGAATGCATCCCACGAGACATGCACCCCTCGGTTGTCTGCCGTGGCGAGACCATCGAGCAAGTCGACGACTTCGCGGTCGCCCTTCTGAAGACCGATAGCTCCTTCCCGGTCTGCGAGGATCATCGGCGTGAGTGCAGCGGATGGCCCAATCTCGATGAACGTGTCGATCCCTTCGGCGACCAGAGTGTCGATGCAGTCCGCGAACCGTACTGCCGCGCGTACGTGTCGAACCCAATGGTCGGAACCGAAGTCTGCAGAACTTCCTAGTCTTCCATCTACGTTTGACACAATCTGAATCTTCGGCTGGTGGTAGGAAACACCTTCTGCAATTCTTCGGAAGTCTTCGAGCATCGGTTCGACCAAAGAAGAATGAAAGGCATGGCTTACTTCCAGCGTCTTCGTTCGAACGCCGCCGGCTCTGAGCGTCTCCACGAAGTCGTGCAGTGCCTGTTGTGGCCCGGAAAGGACTACAGAGTCTGGACCATTGATTGCGGCGATTTCGACACCGGCAGGCAAGGGGTGCAGCTCATTTTCCGCAATTGCGGCGGCAATCATAATTCCACCGCTGGGTAGACCACCGAGCAAACGGCCACGTGCTGTTACCAGCAGGGCTGCGTCCGGTAGCGAGAATACTCCAGCCACGTACGCAGCGGTTAACTCGCCCAGAGAGTGACCCGCTACGAACTCAGGTCGTACGTTCCACGACTCCAACAGTCGATGCAAAGCAACTTGATAAGCAAAAAGGGAAGGTTGGGTGAATTCGGTGCGGTGCACCAAATCGGAATCTACGACTTCGCTCAGCTTACGACCCAGAATGGGGTCGATGATGTCAGAGACCTCACGGTAAGCCTCAGCGAAAACAGGGAAACGGGAATACAGTTCTGCACCCATTCCCGGCCTCTGAGACCCTTGCCCGCTGAACAGGAATGCAGCACGCCCTGCGGAGGCAGTGCTTCCGTCCCCGACCTTCTGTAAAGCATCAAGTAATTGGTTGTGGTCAGCTGCTACCACCGCGCCCCGTTGATCAAACCTTGTGCGTTGGGTCGCGAGAGAGTAGGCGAGGTCGGGTATCGATATTTCGGGATGTTCCTTCACGTGCTCAGTAAATGCAGCAACCTGGGCGCGAAACCCCCGAATTCCTTTTCCTGACAAAATGAAAGGCCACGGATTGCCGTCGTGGCCATTTCCTATTTGTTCAATTGCGGAAGAAGAACCCGCTTGCTCCACGATCAAGTGCGCATTGGTACCACTTACCCCGAAAGCCGAAACAGCACCACGCCTGGGTCTCCCGTTGGCGTGCCATGGACGTGCTTCCGTCAGCAGCCGAACTGAACCCGCTGACCAGTCCACAACGGTACTCGGTGAATCTACGTGGAGAGTCTTCGGCAAAACACCGTGTCGAATTGCCTGTATTACTTTAATTACGCCGCCCACTCCCGCAGCAGCGACACTGTGCCCGATGTTTGATTTGAAGGAACCCAACCACAGTGGTTCGTTACGATCTTTACCGTAAGTGGATATCAGAGCATTGGCCTCGATGGGATCGCCGAGCCGCGTTCCAGTGCCGTGCGCCTCAACTATGTCAACATCGGCGGGGGTGAGCCTCGCATCTGCGAGTGCATCCCGGATGACCTTCTCCTGTGCTCGACCGCTTGGTGCGGTGAGCCCGTTGGAAGCACCGTCGGAGTTGACCGCTGAACCGCGCAGGATCGCCAAGACGGGATGGCCGTTGCGCCGGGCGTCCGACAGGCGTTCGAGAAGTAGCAAGCCTGCACCCTCGGCCCAGGCAGTTCCGTCGGCGGATGCCGCAAATGATTTCGCGCGGCCGTCAGCGGACAATCCGCGCTGTTGCGAAAATTCAACGAACCCGCTCGGCGAACCGTACACAGTTGCTCCGCCGGCCAATGCAAGTGTCGATTCACCGCTTCGCAGCGACCGGATTGCCAGATGCAGCGCGACCAATGAAGACGAGCATGCGGTGTCTACCGTAATCGCAGGACCTTCGAGTCCGTATGTATACGAGATACGTCCAGAAGCAACACTGGACAGCTTGCCTGTCATCAGGAAGCCCTCTAGCTCCTGGGGTCCGGTCAGGCCGATGTAAGACTGCTCGCCGACCCCCGCGAAGACGGCTGTTCGGGTGCCGCGCAGATCGGCGGGCACTATGCCCGCCCGCTCGAATAACTCCCAGGAGACCTCCAACAACATCCGTTGCTGGGGGTCCATAGCTGCGGCTTCACGCGGAGAGATGCTGAAGAACCCTGCATCGAACTGCGTTGCGTGTTCTAAGAAGCCGCCTCTGTTCGTATAGGACTTCCCAGCCATGCCAGGTTCCGGATCGTACAAGCGTTCGGCGTCCCAACCGCGATCGGTAGGCCATTCCCCAGTGCCATCGATGCCCTGTTCGACCGTGCGCCACAGGTCCTCAGGACTCGTTATCCCACCGGGGTAGCGGCACGCCATCGAGACGACAGCGACCGGCTCCGGTTCGGTGGACTCGAGTTCAGCCACGCGTCGGTTCGCCTTCTGCAAGTCTGCGGTGACCCGCTTCAGGTACTCTAAGAGCTTCTTTTCATCTGTCATTCGAATTCACCTTTGCGGTCAAAATTCAGTCGTGGATGGCGCTAGTTATGGCTACCGGATTGGTTAATCTGAGGTACGGCCCAGTTGCGTGTCGATGAAGGCAAACAATTCCTCTGAAGTCGCGTCACTGAACGAGTCGCCCTCGACGTCAGTCGAGGTGTCGGGTGATGAACCTGACCAATGGCTGAGCAGAGCTTGGAGACGTCGGGCTACCGCGGTTCGATTGGTCGAGTCGCCGGCGGCCGTCAACGCCTTCTCCAAGCGATCGATCTCGGCATAGAGTGGATCGGGCTGCTCGGAAATTCGAGTCAGGTCGTCGGTGAGTGCCCTCGCCAGAGACGTCGGACTTGGATAGTCGAAGACAAGAGTTGCAGGTAGATCTATCCCGGTCGCCAAAACCAGTCGGTTGCGCAACTCGACCGCCATCATCGAGTCAAACCCGAGATCGCTGAAGGCCGGATCGGTGGTGACGATACCCACGTCGTGATGGCCGAGTACAAGCGCGATTTCGGTACGGACGCGATCCAAGACGGCTCTCTCCGCTTGCATTTCAGTGAGACCGTTGAGATCGAGTTTGGTAGGTCCTGACATCGACCCGTCCATGTCCACGTGCGGTGACGGGACCAGCTCGGCAAGTGCAGACGTGGTGGGTCCCTGGGCAGTGGCGACCGCGATAGCGAGGTCCTCTCCGGGGAGGACTGTGACCGCGACAGCCCGCCGACCCTGGGCGCGTCGCATGGCCGCCACTGCTTCTGCACAAGCTGCGACACTGGCACCTGCACGGTCTTGACTGCCGGCCAACGGAACGGCGAAGATCAGCATTCCTTCTGCGGGCACAACCTCGTTAGCGGTCAACACTTCCGTCACGTCATGCGCGACCACGATGGTGAGAGCGGCGGGTTCTCCCACGGCGACGATCTCCCGGTTGGCCAGGTCGGATGGCAGCTCAAACTCGGATGATAAGGCCACAGGACCGTCCTCAAGAGTGATCGTAGGTGCTCCGGCCTCGGCTTCGACCCGACGTGGAACCAGCACGACCCCTTTGCGAATCGCAATCAGTGGGTTGGATCTCGAAGCAATTGTTTCTGTGATTACGAGGTCACCATCGATGTCGATAGAAGACACACGACTTGGATTTGCTGAGCACGTCGCTGCGGCAAACCCCCACGCAGAAGCTTGTCCTGGGTCAGCCAGGTCGTCACTATCGACCCGTACACCACGAACAGACACGAGTAGGAGTGGGACATCGGCAAGTTTCTTCTCAGCGAGCCATTCATCTACTATCTGGGCATCAGTAACGGTCTCTTGCGAGAACAACGCGACCATGGCAAATTCCGCGCCACTGGTCTTTGCATCCACAACGTCAGACACATTTCCAAACGCATATGTCGCGCCACGCTGGTGCTCTCCCAATACCGCGAACGGCAGTGAAACATTGTTTGTAGTTACATTTGGCTCAATCCTTGTCCAGTTCACACACGAGTAGGGCGAAGGTTCCGTGGCGAACTCACGCAGAGAAACCTCGGCATAAACAATCTCGTCGACGTGAACTAGACCGCCTCTTACTTGCACGTTGCGCCATTCGACCGGACCTCGCCAATGTGTGTCTTCGATGCTTGCAGGGATCGCGGCGTCGAGCGCTTGTGGGTCGAAAACACAGCTGCGGTTGTCAAGTCTCGGAGCAGCCTCGACTTGAACTGCACCCGTCGCGGGTACTCCGACATCGACTACGGCGTGACCGTGAGCGTGTCTTACCCACGCCGCGTAATTGTCATCTGTGGAACCGTAGATCGTAACCTCGCGGGTCCCTTCAGAGTTTGGAGTCCCCAAGCGAACCTGCAGTCGAACCTCTCCGTGGACGATGATCGGTTTTTCGATGCTCAGCGAACGTAGGCCCTTGCAGCCGACATGTGTACCAGCGCTGACGGCCATCTCGACGAGGACTGCCGGCGGGACGATCGGTTTGTTCACCACGATGTGTCCCTTCAACCAGGGTAGTGACCGCTCGGAAATCGCACCGTAGAGCAGCGTCTCGCCACTGTCTGCCAACGGCACTATGGCACCGAGTACGGGGTGCTCGAGTACGGTCAGTCCGGTGGCTGCCGCTCCAAGTGGATACACTGTGGTCGGCTCAAGCCAGAAGCTCTCACGTTGAAAAGCGTATGGCGGCAGTGCCATTCGCCGACGATGTCCAAGAAGGGCGTCCCAGTTCACTTTAATTCCGCGAGCGTGCAAGATGCCGACGGTCGTTGCCAAGGTCGTTGATTCGTCTTGGTCCTTGCGCATGGAGGCCAGAGCCATGCTTCCCACAGGAAGCTGATCTGAAAGAAGTCCACTCAGAACTGCGGAGGGACCGATTTCCAGAACGGTGGTAGCTCCGAGAGTGACCAGTTCGGACGCCGCATCTGCGAACCGGACTGCCTCCCGAGCGTGATCGACCCAATGTTGGGGCTCGGTCAGAGCGTATCCCCCCGGCACGGTGGACAGTACGTCAATGGTCGGCTCGGAGTAGCTGAGAGATTCTGCTACTGAACCGAATTCGCTCAGAATTGGTTCCATGAGAGGGGAGTGGAATGCATGACTGGTGGCAAGTATGGTCGTGCGCCTGCCTCGACCGTCAAGCTGTTCCGTGACCGCACGTACAGCATCCGAGGCACCCGACACCACAACCGAGCGAGGTGAGTTGACTGCTGCGAGCGCACAACGGTCGACGTGCTCGGCGAGCAATGGGAGCACTTCGTCTTCGCCGGCGGCAACAGCAACCATCAGGCCGCCTTCGGGGAGAGCCTGCATCAGCCGGCCGCGTGCCGCGACCAACGTGACGGCGTCGGTCAGTGTCATAACGCCTGCAACGTAGGCAGCCACTATCTCGCCGATCGAGTGTCCCAGCAGGACGTCGGCAGTGATTCCCCAAGACCCCAATAGCTGGACTATCGCTACTTCTACGGCAAACAAGGCGGGTTGCGTATACTCCGTGCGGTCTAGACCCGGCTCGTCGCCGAACACAACATCGTGTAGCGATCGGTCGAGGTGCGCGTCGAATGCCGTACAAACGTCGTCGAACGCTGCTGCGTAGATGGGGTAACTCAGATACAGGCTGCGGCCCATTCCGGTTCGCTGGCTTCCCTGGCCGGTGAACGCAAACGCAAGTTTGCCAGGCTCCGCTTGGGGGAGCGGAGTCGCATCGCGCAACTTGATTGCGATATCGGCTCCCTCGGCCACAGCGACGACAGCAGCATGGTCGAACCGAGAACGCGTCGCCAGGTCTCTCGCGGCAGAAGCAACATCGATGTCACCCCCGGACATGCAATTGCCAAGCCGTACAAGCTGATCCCTCAAAGACTTGTCGGTTCTAGCGGACACGATGAGCGGAACCACGGTTGCCTTACTTTCGAAAAGCTGGTCGGGTGCGTCCGGCTGCTCGAGAACTACATGTGCGTTCGTTCCGCTGATACCGAAGGACGACACTCCGGCGCGTCGCAACTGGCCTTTAGGCCAACTCCTGGACTCAGTCAGCAATTCGACCGCTCCCATGCTCCAGTCGACATGCGGTGAAGGAGTGTCTACGTGCAGAGTGCGGGGGAGGACGCCGTGTTGTATTGCCTTGATCATTTTGATCACGCCGCCGACTCCGGCTGCGGCTTGAGTGTGACCGATATTCGATTTCAGCGATCCGAGGGCCAACGGGTACTTACGCGGTGTGCCGTAGACAGAGATGAGTGCATCGGCCTCAATGGGGTCTCCGAGCTTCGTGCCAGTACCGTGCGCTTCGATCACATCGATGTCCGAAGGTTCGAGACCCGCATCGTTGAGAGCTGCCCGTAGAACGCGTTGCTGCGATGCCCCGTTCGGGGCTGTCAAGCCGTTGGAAGCACCGTCCTGGTTGACGGCAGTGCCGCGAACGACTGCCAAAATGTGGTGACCTTTTGCCTTGGCGTCGGATTGGCGCTCCATCAGTAATAGGCCGGCACCTTCGGACCAGCCGGTGCCGTCGGCATCCGCGGAGAATGACTTGCAGCGACCGTCGGGTGACAGACCACGTTGCCGAGAAAACTCGATAAATGCAGTGGGGGTGGACATTACAGCTACTCCACCTGCCAGGGCGAGGTCGCATTCCCGGCTCCGCAGTGACTGGGCTGCGAGGTGAAGGGCAACCAGCGACGACGAGCATGCAGTGTCGACAGTCAAGGCCGGCCCTTCGAGCCCCAGTGTGTAGGAGATGCGGCCGGACGCGACACTTCCGAGAGTTCCTACCGCGAGGTGACCTTCTACTTCCGCAGCTGCGTTCTGCCCGTAGTCGTGATACATCACTCCTGCGAATACTCCCGTGCGGGTTCCACGCAGCGATGATGGATCGACGCCTGCGTCCTCGATTGCCTCCCATGCGGTCTCCAACAGGAGCCGCTGCTGTGGATCGGTTGCCAGTGCTTCGCGTGGTGAAAGCCCAAAGAATGGGGCATCGAACTCATCGGCGTCGTGGAGAAATCCGCCTTTTGTGCTGTATGTCTTCCCTGTCCTGTCTGGATCGGCATCGTAGAGTGTGTCGGTCTTCCAGCCCCGGTTTTCGGGGAAGTCGGTTATCGCGTCGCGTCCATCGATGACAAGCTCCCACAGGTCTTCTGGTGTCCTGACACCACCAGGAAAACGACACGCCATGCCCACGATTACGATCGGGTCGTCGGGGTCGGTGCTTCGCGAGGTGGCTTCGAGCGGTTCAGGACCGGGCGTTGTCTCGGTCTGGCGTTTCAACAGATGTGCCGCAAGAGCAACGGGGCTCGGGTAATCGAATACAAGCCCAGATGACAAAGCCAATCCCGTTGCCGCACTGAGTCGATTTCGCAGTTCGACCGATGTCAGAGAGTCGAAACCAAGTTCGGAGAACACTCGATCGGCGGGGATCTCGCTCAGATCCGTGTGTCCGAGTACATCGGCGGCCTGACGGCGAACGAGCTCCAGCGAGCTTGTTGCGGTCAGTTCTTGCGGGCCAGTTTCGGTCGATTTGGGCGTATGAACCAAGTGGCGCAGAAGCTCTGGTATCCGAGGACCACCCGAACGTAGCACTGCATTGCTCAAGCCGGTTATGGACACGACGCCGTCGGCTCGGTCGAAAGCCGTCAGGGCTGCGCTTGTCTCCAAGGGGCGAAGGCCCATATCAGCCACTCGGCGGTGGTCGGTTTGCCCCAAGCTCTCGGACATTGCACTCGATGTTGACCAGAGTCCCCAGCCCAACGAGGTCGCGGGAAGCCCTTGCGCGAGCCGATAGTGTGCGAGCGCGTCAAGGTATGCGTTGGCGGCGCTGTAGTTACTCTGACCGACAGTCCCCAGTACGCCGGCGATGGAGGAAAAAAGAACGAAAGCATCGAGATCCAACCCTTGTGTCATCTCATGCAAATTCCAAGCGGCGTCTACCTTCGGCCGAAGTACCGAATCCACTTGATCGGCCGTCAGGCTTGCGAAAATCCCGTCGTCGACGACGCCTGCCGCGTGTACGACAGCAGTCAACGGCAAATCGGAGGGTATGTCGGCGAGAAGAGCTGACAAAGAATCGCGATCGGCGACATCACAAGCCGCGACGACAACGTCGATGTTGTTCAGGTCAGTCAGGAGGTCGGGCGGAACGATGCCGGATCGTCCTACGAGGAGCAGCCGCTTGGCACCGTGTTCTGCGACGAGCCAGCGAGCAACTAGGCCACCTAGAGCTCCTCCCGCTCCGGTGACGAGCACAGTACCTCGATCCCACCTCTTCGGTTCGGTAGGAGAGGAGACCTTCACGAAGCGTGGAATCAGCAGTTCGCCATCACGAAGTGCGATTCGGCTGGTCCCCAGGCCAACCGCTGCGGCCAGGTCGTTCGCCGTTGCGGGGCCGTCCACCATGATCAACCGGCCTGGGTTCTCCGCTGCGGCGGAGCGTAGAAGGCCGAGTACGGCGGCTCCCGCTAGGTCGGTGGGCGCGTCCGGACCGTCGGCCCCATGGGTGAGAGCCAGGATCTTGGAATTGGATAGACGGGGCTCGGCGAGGAACGATCGGACGAGGGTCAGCGCATCCAGAACTGCAGTCCGCGCTGTATCGGGTCGCACACCGTCTGGGTAGAAGGGAATCACGACGACCGGCGGTGCAGCTTCGGCTACCGACTCCAAAGTCGGGTACCCCGGTAGTTCTGGGATCTCACCCAGTACCGCCATGCCATCTGGAAGTGCGTCAGCGCGGACCACCTGCTCCCAGCGGAGGGCCAAGATCGGTGCTGCGGATGCCGCCATGTTTGCTGGACGTAGGACCAGCGTGTCTACTTCGGCTACCGGTGTTCCGGCTCCGTCCATGACGGTGATTGCAACTGTGTCCTGTTCGTTTCGTACCAGCCGGACTCGGGCGGAGGATCCTAAGCGCGCACCGGCGGAGACGCCCGTCCAGCGGAATGGAAGTACATGGGTCCGTTCATCGATGGCACCCGGAAGCAAGATATGAAGGGCTGCGTCGAGTAAAGCCGGGTGCATCCCGTATGTAAGTGCTTCGGCGGTTAGCTCGTCGGGAAGGGCGATTTCGACGAAGATCTCGTCTGCTTTGGTCCAAGCGCGCGTCAGACCACGGAACGACGAACCGTATTCGTAACCTTGGTCCGCTACCCGATCGTAAAGATGCTCGACACTCACCTC
Source organism: Rhodococcus sp. FG69 (assembly GCF_057808915.1). Lineage (NCBI taxonomy): Bacteria > Bacillati > Actinomycetota > Actinomycetes > Mycobacteriales > Nocardiaceae > Rhodococcus > Rhodococcus sp. FG69. The sequence goes on from NZ_JBMDIX010000005.1 coordinate 130,975, forward strand.
GACCGACTCACTCGGGGGCCAGACATCGATCGTTGCGGATGGAGTGACGCCGGTCACTGTCAGCAAACCGGAAGCGCGAGCAGTCCAGGCTTCGTCGTCGCGTCGCGTGTAAACCTTGAAGAGCCGGGAGCCGTCGGCGGTCGGCCCGTCGACCATTATCTGGATATCGAGAAATCCATTCTCGGGCAGCTCGATTGGATCCGCCATCGTCAGATCTGCAATGAACGGAGTGTCGGTCACCGACCCAATGTGTGCAGCTATTTCCAGCAGTGCAGTTGCCGGCAACAAGAGTGTGCCGTGTATACGGTGATCAGCCATCCACGGGTAGTCGTCGATACTGACATGACAAAGAAAGACGCTCGCAGACTCGTCTGCCAGGGGAACTTCTCGGCCGACCAGAGGGTGTTGGCCGTGCTCGAATCCAACGGGGCCATCGTTTGCTCGTGAGTTTGTCCGATCGAGCCAGTACCTTCTGCGTTGGAACGAGTAGGTGGGGAGGTCCACCAGAGGGCCACGTCCGAAAAGACTCGTCCAGTCGACGCTGACGCCCCTGCAGTGGAGCCGGCCGAGGGCATCTACAACGGACTCGACTTCGCCCCGGCCGTTTCGGAGCGCGGGAATGGCCCCGATTGTGCCGGCGTCGATCAACCCGGACAGCGCTGGTTTGGGTCCAAGCTCCAAGACAGTGCTAACGCCTCGTTCGATCAGAACGCCCACCGCGGCATGAAAGCGAACCGGTTCGCGAACCTGCTGCACCCAGTACTCCAGTGATCCCCATTCCGCGTTCACCTTGGCGGTGGCGACTACAGGGATCGTCGGTGATGTGCTCGTGACTCCGGATCGAATCAAAGCGCTGCGAAATTCGGCAAGCATAGGCTCCATCAAGTGGGAGTGAAACGCGTGACTGACTGCGAGTCTGGATGTCTGTATACCGACGAGTGCCCTCTCCAGAGCGAGCACTTCGCTTTCGAGACCTGACACCACAACCGAGTTGGATCCATTGACCGCGGCAAGTCCAATTCCTGCGGTCAGAAGTGGACCTATTTCTGCCTCCGACGCCCCAACTGCGAGCATGGCTCCGCCGGTTGGAAGCGCACCCATCAGTCGACTGCGTAAGGACACGATCATCGCAGCATCGTGCAACGAGAGGGCCCCGGCTACATGCGCTGCGGCCAACTCGCCAATCGAATGGCCCACCAGCACGTCGGGTTGCAACCCCCAGGACTCGAACAATCGGAACAACGCAACTTCAAAGGCAAAGAGAGCTGGTTGGGCATATGCCGTTCGTTCGAGATCAGTCTCGGAAATCAATTCACGAAGAGGGCGATCCAGGAGCGGATCGAGTGCGTTGCACGAAGCATCGAACGACTGAGCGAACACTGGGAACCTCAAAGCTAGCTCTTGACCCATCAGAGCCCGCTGGCTGCCTTGTCCACTGAACACGAAGGCGGTCTTTCCCTTTGGGGCCGCTTCGACGCTGGTTTGCCCGCTCCGCAGGGCGGCGACCAACGATTTTCGATCGGTTCCTGTCACGGCTGTTCGGAACGGCAACGCCGCTCTGTGCTGGGTCAGGGCTGCGGCGATATCGACGTCGGATGCTGAGGAGGTCTCAGCCCAGTTCGCCAATTTCTGTACGTTCTCCTCTAGGGCAGTGGTGGTGCGGGCGGATAAGACCCATGGCACAGGGATGTTTGATTGCTGTGCGGCCGCCGCGGGGGAACCCCATATCTCGCCTTCGCGAGGTTTGTCGGGTTCTGACCGGTCCGTAGTCGAATGAGGTGCCTCGATGATCACGTGAGCATTGGTGCCGCCAAAACCGAACGAAGACACAGCAGCTCGTCTTGGCCGATCGACAGCTGGCCAGGCACGTGTTTCGGTGACTAGCTCGAGCTTCCCTGACTCCCAGTCGACGTGCGTGGAGGGAGTGTCGATATGCAGAGTCTTCGGCACTATGCCGTGGTGCATGGCTTGGACTAGTTTGATGATGCCACCGACCCCGGCTGCAGCTTGCGTATGACCGATGTTGGACTTGAGAGAGCCGAGCAGGATGGGGGCTGCGTCGGCGCGATTCTGGCCGTAGGTAGCGAGCACCGCGCGAGCCTCAATTGGGTCGCCGAGAGTTGTTCCGGTGCCGTGAGCTTCGATCACGTCGACGTCTTTTGGTTGCAGGCGGGCTGCGGCGAGCGCTTGCAGTATCACCCGCTCCTGGGCGGGAGCGCTCGGTGCCGTGAGTCCGTTGGACGCACCATCCGAGTTGACTGCAGACCCACGAACGACGGCCAGGACGCGGTGTCCATTTGCGGTCGCGTCCGAGAGTTTCTCGAGGACAAGTACGCCTACTCCTTCGGACCAGCCTGTCCCGTCAGCGGTATCAGAGAAAGACTTGCATCGACCATCGGCGGACAAACCCCGCAATCGTGAGAATTCAACGAATGCCGTTGGAGTCGACATGACTGTTACTCCGCCGGCCATGGCCAACGTGCATTCGTTGTTTCGCAACGATGCAGCAGCCAAATGCAACGAAACCAGTGACGAAGAGCATGCCGTGTCGACGGTGACTGTGGGTCCCTCGAATCCGAAAGTGTACGACAGCCGACCCGAAGCTATGCTGCCCGCGCTCCCACTGAACAAGTAGCCTTGCTCCTCAGGTGGCAGCCCCGAACGAGATCCATAATCGTTGTACATGACGCCCATGAACACACCGGTGCGACTGCCGCGCAGTTCGGTCGGATCAATACCTGCCCGCTCAGCAGCTTCCCAAGTGGTTTCGAGAAGAAGGCGCTGCTGCGGATCGACGGCGACGGCTTCTCGCGGCGACATGCCGAAGAAGTTCGCGTCGAAGCCTGCTGCATCGGACAGAAATCCGCCACCCATCGCGTAGACCTTGCCGACCCGGTCGGGATCCGGATCGTGTAGATCCGACGGCCAGCCACGGTCGTTCGGGAATGGGCCGATTGCGTCACCCCCGCCTGATACCAAGTCCCACAACTGTTCCGGGGAAGCGACACCCCCTGGGTAACGACATGCCATCCCGACAATTGCAATAGGTTCGTGTACGCGTTCTTCGGCTTCGCGTAACTTTCGTTTTGCATCTCGCGCGTCCGCAATGGCACGTTTCAAATATGTGCGGAGCTCTTGATCATCGGCCACTGTGTTCTCCTGTTAATGGGGGTGATCGGAGGGAAGAATCGAACGCGGACGTTGGTCAGTCAAGGTCGCCGAGCATCGCGAAGAGCTCCTCATCGCTGGCCGAATCGAGATCATCGTCGGAAGCCGCTTCTAGCGATGCGCGGGAGACCTTCTGCGCCGCCGTTGACGCTGCTTCGGCCAGTACCGCCAACTCGCGGAGGCGGATTACTGCCGGCTCGTCGATTTCGCCGCTCGCTGTGATCAGAGCGGCAAGGCGATCGAGCTCGTCTGTCAGCGATGGTCCGCTGGGCTGACCTATGAGCTTGTCCAGATACGATGCGATCGCTTCCGGGCTGGGATGGTCGAATACCATCGTCGACGGGAGTTTTAGGCCTGTGGCCGACATCAATCTGTTGCGCAGCTCCACTGAAGTCAACGAGTCGAAACCCAGTTCGGAGAATCCTCGGCTCGAGTCGACCTTGGCGCTGGTCTCATAGCCGAGGACGCCGGCAGTTTCAGCAACCACCAGATCAATCAGAGCCGATGTGCGATCAGCACCGGACAGCTCGGCCAGTAAGGATTTCCCGCTTTGCGCCGTATTCGGTACTGCGAATCCTGTTGTTGCCCTAGGTCGCACAGCGCGACCGTGGACGAGATCTCTCATGACAGCGGGACTCGGTCCGCTCTGGGCGCGCAGCACCGGAAGGTTGAAATTGGTGATCGAGACGATCGCGTCTTCGCCACTGACGGCCAAATCGAACAGCGACAACGCTTCGTCGTTCGACAACGGTGGTAGACCGGCCCTGGCGAGGCGCCGTAGGTCGGTCTCCGTCAAGTCCCCAGCCATACCCGACGCATCCGCCCACAGGCCCCAGGCAAGTGAAATTCCAGGTAAGCCAAGCCCGCGGCGATACTCGGCTAGCGCGTCAAGATATGAGTTGCCAGCGGCGTAGTTGCCCTGTCCGGGCGTCCCGAATAGGCCCGCAATCGAGGAATAGAGAACGAACGCGGATAACTTCCGATCCAAGGTCAACTCGTGCAGGTTCCAGGCTGCGGCGATCTTCGGAGCCAATACGCGATCGACCTGCTCGGCGGTCAGAGTCGTGACCAGACCATCAGTCAATACCCCAGCGGTGTGAACAACCGAGCCGATGGCATGTCCGTGGAGCGCACCGGCGAGCGCGTCGCGGTCGGAGGCGTCGCACGCAAGTAATGTCACTGACGCGCCCAATTCGGTCAGCTCGGCGACAAGACCAGCGGCCCCCGGAGCTTCAATTCCACGCCGGGACAACAGGATCAATTCCTTGACACCGTGGCGTGCTACAAGATGACGAGCTACGACGGAACCTAGAGCACCTGTGGCGCCGGTGACAAGCACAGGGTCCTGTAGCCAACCTACTTTCACAGGCTGAGGGACGACAGCGGAGAGTCTGGGGACCAGCAGACGATTGCTGCGCACGGCAACCTCCGGCTCCCCGGACGCCAGTGCAATCTGCAATCCAGCAATATTGTCAGCCCGATCCAGATCCACCAGCACGAACCGCTCGGGGTTTTCCGACATCGCAGTGCGTACCAAGCCCCACACACCTGCTGTGGCCGGATCAGCTGACTCGACCTGGGCTCCCTGTGTGACGACGGCCAGGGTGGACTTCTCAAAACGGCTACTGGATAGCCACTCTCGAATCGAACCCAACGTGCTGTGCACTGACGCATGCGCATCACCGGTAACGCTCAAGGCGACGTATACGGGCGAGCCCGCGACGTCCGATAGAGCACCCGGCTCAACCACGACTGGTGACGGTAGCGACGTGGATGAAGATGTCGTTAGCTCTCGCCATGTCAACCGATGTAGACCGCGCGCGGGGATGCCGATCCCGGAAGTCGGTCGAAGCACTAGTTCCTCGATCGTTGCGACCGAGACGCCGTCTGGTCCTAGGAAGGAAATCGATGCTGAGAGTGAACTATTGACATCGCCCGAAGTCGAGATTATGGCCGTGACAGCCGTGGCTCCCGAGACATGCACAGTGACGCCAGAGAACGAGAATGGGAGTGCTGCTGGGTTGTCGTCGAGAAGCAGCAGCGGATGTAGGGCTGCGTCCAACAACGCCGGGTGTAGGGCATACGAGGCGGCATCCACGCGCAATGACTCGGGGAGGACTACTTCAGCCAACACCTCGGACCCCTTACGATGGAGTGACCGAAGACCCCTGAAAGCCGGGCCGTACTCGTAGCCGTGTTCAGCCAGGTGTGCGTAATCGACCTCGACTTCTTGGCCGGCAACCGCCGAAGAGAGAGTCGGCTGCAACTCGTTAACGAGCGTGCCCTCTGCATGAAGCGTCCAGGTGCCGTCTTCGCTACGTGAACGGACTGTCACTCTTCCGTCGTCCGGAGACGCGGCAACTTGAACTTCGATCGAATCGTCCAGGGACAGCACGATCGGCGTTGCTATCGTCAGATCCCCCACGCTGAGAAGTCCGATTTCTTCCCCAGCCTGTAGCACCAGCTCGATCAGCATCGAGCCCGGCACAACAGTGTTGCCCTGAATCCGATGGTCAGCGAGCCACGGAAGTTGCTTAATCGACATGCGACCTATCAGAACGACCGAGCCACCCTCTGCCAGCTGGACTACAGCACCGACCAAAGGATGGGTACTGCCGCCTAGGCCAAGTGACGCGTCACCGTAAGACACACCTGCTTCGGGTAGCCAGTACCTCTTCGAGCGAAATGCGTAAGTGGGCAGTGATATCGAGTCTGCTTGCGGGAGGTTGACTGTCCAATCGACATGCACGCCATTTGCGTGGACAGTCGCCAACGCAGCGAGCGCGGAAGTTGCCTCTGACCTGTTTGCCCGAAGCAAAGACACTGCAGAACCCGGAGTTCTCGTACTGGATTTCTGGACAAGTGCTGTCAAAACTGCATCGGGGCCGAGCTCGACGAACTCGGTGACGCCTTCGCTCTCTAGTGCTCTCACACCATCGACAAACCTGACCGGTCTCCGCACATGTCCTATCCAATAGTTCACGTCCTGCAGTAGGCCCGGTTCGGCCACGCGACCGGTCACATTAGAGACAACAGGAATTGTTTGTTCATGGAATGTGATGTCGTTGATGTCCGCGCGGAAATCTTCGAGAATCTCATCCATATGCAAGGAGTGAAAAGCATGGCTGACGCGAAGGGATGTAGCCCGCTTGCCCCGTTCCCGGAAGCCGTCAGCGACGGCATCGACCGATGCTGCGTCACCCGAGATGACGGTGGACGTCGGTGTGTTGAAAGCAGCGATGTCGACACCGGTCACGTCATGCAGGGCTGCACGGACTTGGTCTTCGTCGGCTTCCAGAGACGCCATCGCACCGTCGTTGCGTGCACTCTGCATCGCGCGGGCGCGTGCGGCGATGAGGGTGCACGCGTCTGCGAGGTCGAGGACGCCAGCCACATGTGCCGCCGCGATTTCGCCGACCGAATGGCCCATAAGTGCATCTGGCCGCACACCGTAGTGTTCGATGAATCGGTACAGCGCGATCTCTATTGCGAAAGTGGCCAATTGAGTGAACATCGTCTGATCCAGCTGAGCGGAATCTCCACCGTCACCGTCCGCTGCAAACAGGACGGACCGTAGAGCGATCCCGGACCGGCGGTCCAGGTGATCCATCGTTTCGTCCAGCGAGTCCGCGAATACTGTTGACAAATTGTATAATTCGCGTCCCATGCCCAGTCGCTGAGCGCCCTGCCCGGTGAACAGAAAAGCTACTTTACCTAAGCCCGCACGCCTACCGATGAATACCGATGCCGAAACACCGCCGGCAGCAACTGTTTCGAGCCCATCAATCAGCTGATTCCGATCCGCACCGAGGATCACTGCCGAGTGATCCAGCTTCGCTCGGGTAGTCGCCAACGAAAAGCTGACGTCGACCGGATCCAGATGAGGACGATCCTCTACGAATGCTCGTAGTTTGCTTGCTTGCTCCGCCAGTCCATCGGCGTCGCGTGCGGTGAGAACCCATGGAATGATGTCTCGCGTCGGTTGACGCAATCGAGGCTCTCGTAACGCGGGCCGATCCGGAGCTTCCAAAATAACGTGAGCGTTCGTTCCGCTGATACCGAACGACGACACCCCCGCGCGAAGCGGACGGTCGGCAGTCCATGGTCGAGCAGCGGTCAGAAGTTCGACTGCGCCGGCGTCCCAGTCGATTTGCTTCGATGGAGTATCGACATGCAACGTGCGCGGTAGCTCTCCGTGCCGCATGGCCATCAGCATCTTGATCACTCCGCCGACCCCCGCTGCCGCCTGAGTGTGTCCGATGTTCGACTTCAGCGAACCCAGCAGGAGAGGACGCATGGCATCACGGTCAGCGCCATAGGTTGCCATGATGGCCTGGGCTTCTATCGGATCCCCGAGCTTGGTGCCAGTGCCGTGCGCTTCAACTGCATCGACGTCCTCGGTGTCGAGCCCCGCCGCCGCCAGTGCATCGCGAATAACCCGTTCCTGTGACGGTCCGTTCGGGGCAGTCAGACCATTCGATGCACCGTCAGAATTGACCGCTGAACCGCGCACAATGCCGTGGATCCGATGTCCGCGCGCGACTGCATCCGACAACCGCTCGACTAGCAGCAGACCGACACCCTCAGACCACCCTGTTCCATCGGCTGAATCGGAAAATGACTTGCACCTGCCGTCGGCCGAAAGTCCTCGCTGGCGCGAGAACTCGACGAAGGTAGTCGGTCCGGACATCACCGTTACCCCACCAGCCAACGCTAGGTCGCATTCCCCGTTCCGCAGAGCTTGCGCCGCGAGATGGAGTGCGACCAGGGATGAAGAGCACGCGGTATCGACCGTGATCGCCGGCCCTTCCAACCCATAGTTGTAGGCCAGGCGACCCGAAATAACACTGGATGTGTTGCCGGCCAGCAGAAAACCTTCGTACTCCGCTGGCGCAGAATGCAAGCGCGATGCGTAGTCGTCGTACATGACGCCGGTGTACACGCCGGTGCGGGTGCCGCGTAGGGCGTTCGGATCAATACCCGCATCCTCGAAAGTCTCCCAGGCGGTTTCCAACAACAGTCTCTGCTGAGGGTCGGTCGCAGTCGCCTCACGCGGGGACAACCCGAAGAATTCGGCATCGAACAAGTCGGCATCATGTAAGAACCCACCATGTCGCGTATAGCTGGTCCCGGCGTGATCCGGGTCCGGGTCGTAGAGCGCATCGACATTCCACCCCCTGTTGTCGGGAAATTCGGAGGTCGCGTCGACACCATCCGAAACCAGCTGCCACAACTCTTCTGGAGAGCGGACTCCGCCTGGGTAGCGACATGCCATCCCCACGACGACTATCGGGTCGGCTGGCGAGCTCGCGCGTTGAACCGACTCTCGAACTGTGGGCGTAGCAGGGGTGAGAAGCGAAACGAGGTGGTCAGCAAGCTTCTCCGGCGAGGGATAGTCGAAAACAGTCGTGGCATTCAGCCGTAGTCCGGTGATCGTAGACAGTCGATTACGCAGGTCCACAGCAGCGAGTGAATCAAATCCCTGTTCTCTGAACGCAGTCGACAGATCAACTGCTGACGCCGTCTGAAATCCAAGTGCTGTCGCGGTCTGTTCACGTATGAGACTACGTACCGCCTCTACCCGCGCCGATTCGTTTAGTGCTGCAACGTCGGTCACCCACGAGGGTTGTTCGTGCAACTGGTCCTTCTTGCGGGGGGGTGAAACGAGATCCCGCAAGACAGCCGGAACGTCGGAACGGCCGACTCCGGCGGGCGACCACTCGACTGGTGCGATTACGGCAGCGTCGATGCATAGCGCAGCGTCGAACAATTCAAGTCCTCGCGCGGCAGTCAACGGGGCGAACCCAGATCGCCCCCAGCGAGCCAGGTCTGAGGGCTTGAGCGCAGACCCCATTCCGGCTGTGTTGTCCCACAGACCCCATGCCAAGGAAGTTCCCGGCTGTCCGGCGGCGCGGCGGTGTGCCGCCAGCGAGTCAAGAACCGTGTTGGCTGCAGCATAGTTGGCTTGACCTGGAGTACCCACTAGCCCAGACACCGACGAGTAAAGAACGAACGCCACCAATTGGCGGTCGAGTGTCAGTTCGTGAAGCAGGAGTGCGGCATCGGCCTTCGGCGCGAGCACGTCCGCAAGCTGCTTATCTGTGAGCGAGGTGGCAGCACCATCGGCGAGAACGCCCGCTGTGTGGATGACTGCAACAAGATCGTCAATGCCGTGAACGAGTCCAGTCAGGGATACTCTGTCGGTCACGTCAATCGCCACGGCGCGGACGGCTGCTCCGAGTACGGTCAACTCCGCGACGAGTTTGGATGCTCCCGGAGCGTCAATTCCCCGCCTGCTGACGAGTACTAGGTCTGTCGCACCATGCGCGGTGACCAAATGTCGTGCTAGGAGTGCACCCAGTCCGCCTGTGCCACCCGTTATGAGAATAGTGCCGGAACTGAAGTCGGGTGATTCGCCGGCGGGGGGCGCTTTCGTGAGACGAGGTACGTGCAAAACACCGTTTCGTGAGACCAATTGCGGTTCTCCGGTGGCTACGGCTTCGCGAAGGTTGTCACCATCGCTGTCCGTGTCGAGAATGACAAACCGATCAGGGTGCTCGCTTTGTAGCGACCGGATCAGGCCCCACACCGCGGCACCAGCCAGGTCGACGGCGGTGCTATCCGCAGCAGCCCTTCGTGTCCGCACTATCAGACGCTCTTCCGGCGAGTGGTCTGCTGCCAGCCAGGCTGTCGCCCCGGCCAAGGTCGAGGCCGCCGTAGCTAGTGGGGTGTGTCCGTCTACGTCGAGCAGATGTAATGGCGCGTTCGAGCGCGCGGTCGCAGGAACCGGTATCCACGTCAGCTCGAACAAACTATCCCGGAACCCCACCATCGCCGATTTTTCGACCGCACGTATCACCACAGTCTCGACGGCACCGGCAGGGGCACCTGCGTCGTCAGCTATAACTATCGTGGCCTTGTCGGTACCGGTGGTGCTTATCTTTACTCGATACGCCGACAAGCCGGATCGGTCGAACCTCACGCCCGACCATGCGAATGGCAGTTTGATTCGGCCCGGATGGTCGGCAGCGGCATGGACCAACGGGTGTAGGACGGAATCGAGGATGGCCGGGTGCGCTTCGAATTCGCCGCCGTTCAGGGTTTCAGGGAGGCGAACTTCCGCGTAAGAGTCGTTTCCATCGCGCCACAGTGCTGTCAAGCCGCGGAACGCGGGACCGTAGTTGTAGCCCAGATCAGCCAATCGTTCGTAGATCGCCTCGACTGACTGTTGGTCTCCAGGCGGCGGCCACTCTGTCAACGTTCCCGTACTCGCCGAACCCGCGCCCAACACTCCGGAGGCGTGTCGTACCCAACTATCTTCCTGTCGCGAGTAAATCGCGATTGCGAGTTCGTCGGAAACTGTGACTTGCATGCGAACGGACGAGTCCATACTCAGTACAAGGGGCACTTCCAGTGTGAGTTCCTCGATGGCGGTCGTACCGATATGTCGTCCCGCACCGGCCGCCAACTCGAGCAACGCCGTACCAGGTACAACGAGGTTCTCCCCGATGGTGTGATCTGCCAGCCAGGGGTGCTCGGCGACGGAGAGGCTGGCAGAGAAGACCATGGCCTTGCTCTCAGCCAATTCGGTAACGCTTGTCAGCAAGGGGTTTTGTACCGTGTCGATCCCCTGTCCGGTGATGTCCCGTCTGCGCGGAGGGAGCCAGAAGCGTTCTCGTTGGAAGGGGTAGGTCGGCAAGCTGACGGCCGGGCCAGCGGGCAGCGCGAACGAAGCGCCCCTGGTGTATGCGTCAGCGATGCCGCGCATGGTGACTTCAGATTCTGAACGCCCTTTGCGTCCTGTTGCGAAAACTGCGGCACCGTCGGGAAGCGAAGCTGTGGCGAGAGGCGTGAGAATCGCGTCTGGACCGACTTCGACGTGAACGGTTGCACCAGATTCCGCAAGCGTGAGAAGAGCGTCGTGAAAGCGCACACCCGCGCGGATCTGGCCCGCCCAGTAGTCCGCCGTCGTGAGGTCGGTAACCGTTCCGGTAACGGTGGAGATGATGGGCACAGTCGGCGTCGAGAACCTCACGTCGGCCACCGCTGAACGAAACTCGTCGAGCACACCGTCCATGTGCGGTGAATGAAAAGCGTGGCTCACGCGCAGTTCGTGGACTCGCCGACCTCTTGCTGCCCACTGTTCGGCCGCAGATCGCACTGCTGCTGTGTCCCCCGCGAGCACCACAGCATTCGGGCCGTTCACTGCCGCAATCGATACGCGTCCGTTGAATGACGCGAGGGTAGGGGTGATCTCGTCCTCGGATGCGGTGACAGCAATCATCGAACCGTCGGCCCGCGCGGACTGCATCAATCGCCCGCGGGTTGCGACAAGTTTGGCAGCGTCTTCAAGGTCGAACAGGCCGGCTGTGTACGCAGCGGCGTATTCGCCCACAGAGTGGCCAACCACGAAGTCTGGAACGAGCCCGTACGCTGCGAGCAGCCGCGCCTGGGCTACTTCGTATGCGAACAGCGCTGGTTGCGCGTACTCCGTGCGCGCCAGCATTTCAGGGGGGCCGTTGGCTATCACATCGCGTAATGGTCGGTCGAGATGTGGGTCGAGGGCGGCGATAGCATCGGCGAACACCGTAGCGAAAACCGGGAAAGCCTCGGCGAGCTCAACGCCCATACCCACGCGCTGCGCGCCCTGACCGGTAAAGAGGAAGGCGAGTCGAGGTGACGGATTCGCTGATCCACGAACCACCGCTGCGGACTTCTCGCCCTGTGCCAGTGCCGTTAGTCCCGCCAGCCGTTCTTCTTGGGAGCTACCAACGATCGCGGCGCGATGGACGAAGCGTGGACGCACTGCAAGTGCTGCGGCGATTGAATTCGGGTCTGCTTCGGGGTCGGTGTCGATAGCCAAGATGTGCGCCATTGCCTGGAGTGCGGTCGGGGTTTTGGCGCTCAACACCCAAGGAGCGGGGTGGGTCTCCGACGTGTACTCAACCGTAACGGTGCTCGCCTGCTCGAGAATCAGGTGAGCATTCGTTCCGCTGATCCCGAACGACGAGACAGCAACGCGACGTGTGCGTTCGGTCTGAGGCCACGGACGATTGTCCGTCACCAACTCCAGCGCACCTGATGCCCAATCGATTTGAGAACTGGGGGTCTCCGCATGAAGTGTTGCCGGTACTATTCCCCGGCGCAAGGATTCGACCATCTTGATCACGCCGCCCACTCCAGCGGCGGCTTGGGTATGGCCTGTATTGGACTTCAGTGAGCCTAATAGCAAGGGAGCGTTACGCTCTCGTCCGTAAGCGGCAGCCAACGCTTCTGCTTCGATCGGATCGCCAAGCGGAGTGCCGGTACCGTGTGCTTCGACAGCGTCGATGTCAGCCGAGGTTAGTCCGGCGTCTGCCAACGCGCGACGAATGACCCGCTGTTGAGCTGCCCCACTGGGAGCTGTGAGACCGTTGGTGGCACCGTCGTTGTTAATTGCCGAACCGCGTATGACGGCGAGAACCGTTCTACCTTCGCGGCGCGCATCGGACTCCCGCATCAATGTCAACATTCCGGCACCCTCTGCCCACACGGTGCCGTCGGCCCCGTCCGCAAAAGACTTGCATCGTGCATCTGCTGAGAGACCGTGTTGCCTAGAAAACTCCAAGAACATACCCGGTGCAGCCATGACCGCCACACCGCCGGCCAGCGCGGCGTCCACTTCGCCGGAGCGGAGTGACTGCACAGCCAGGTGTAGCGCAACCAACGATGAAGAACAAGCAGTGTCGACTGTCAGTGCAGGTCCAGAGAGGCCGAGCTGGTAAGCGATACGGCCGGAGAGCACACTCGGTGCGAGCCCCGTCAAAATGTGGCCTTCGGATTCAGGTTGCGCTTCGTGCATTCGCGACCCGTAGTCGCTGACTGTTGCGCCCACGAACACTCCTGTACGCGAACCACGAAGGCTTTCAGGCTCGATACCGGATCGTTCGAGGGACTCCCAGGAGACTTCCAGCAACAAGCGTTGCTGGGGGTCCATTGCTGTAGCTTCGCGCGGAGAAATGCCGAAGAAGGCAGCATCGAAATTGGCGACGTCGTCGAGGAAGCCGCCCTCGTTCACGGTGCTCTTACCGGATGCCTCTGCGTCGGGGTCGTATAGGTCAGTTGGCCATCCGCGGTCAGTGGGGAACGGTCCGACAGCGTCGACTCCGTCGAAAACCAGTTTCCAAAGATCATTGGGTGAGGCCACCCCGCCTGGGTAGCGGCATGCCATGCCGACAATGGCAATCGGGTCGTTCGATGGCATCCGACGGTGGCCGTCGGAATCGCTGCTCTCCTGGATTCCAGCAAGATGTTCGGTCAGAGCTGCAATGCTTGGATAGTCGAACAGAACGGTGGCCGGCAATCGACGGCCGACTGCGTCGGACAATGCATCTCGCAACTCCGTCAGCATCAGCGAACTGAAGCCAAGGTCCCTGAGCGGGGTGTTTGGCGGAACCGAAGTCGGATCGGTGACACCGAGTACGGCTGCGACGTGGGCACCCACAATGGCTGCGTCAACCACCGAAGCGCTGATATCGGCAGCGAGTTCGGACTTGGCGCCGCGTGGAATATCCTTCGCAGATGATGCGTTCGCTTGAGAGGCCGGCGCTTGGGTGATCCAATAGTGATTCCGCTGAAAACTGTAGGTGGGCAGTGCAATCGGCCGTGAATCGACATCCCCGTAGAATGCATTCCAGTCGATGTCAGCCCCTCTCGCGTGGGCTCGGGCTAGAGCAGTCACTGCGGTTTTAGATTCGGACCGGTCAGTGCGTTGGAGGGCAAGTGCGTGGATATCCACGTTTTCCGGCAGGCAATCAGCAACCAAGCCCGCAAGCGCCGCATCAGGGCCAACTTCTATCAAGGTGGCGACAGTCAGCCCCGAGATGGCGTCCAAAAAGCGAACGGGCTCGCGTACCTGCCGCACCCAGTACTCCGGGGAGCTCATTTCGTGCGTCACCGCGTCGCCGGTGACCGTCGAAACGATTGGTATCCTAGGCGGATTCAAAGTCAAACCATCGACGACTTCAGCGAACGCGCTCAGCATCGGATCCATCATCGACGAATGGAAGGCGTGACTCACGCTCAGACGTTTCACGAGCGCACCTCGATCGCGCATTGTCTGGGCGGCCGCCAGAGTCGCATCTTCGGGTCCAGAAAGTACGACCGAGTTGGGTCCGTTGACTGCTGCGACGACGACGCCGTCTCCAAGTACATCGATAACATCGTCCTCGGACGCAGCGACAGCCACCATCGCGCCACCGTGCGGCAACATCCCCATCAATCTGCCGCGAGCGGCCACCAGAGCACAGGCATCTTCCTCAGAAAGAACACCTGAGACGTGGGCAGCGGCAATCTCTCCGACCGAATGCCCTACCAAGACTTCAGCGTTTATGCCCCAGGAAGATACAAGTGCAAAGGCAGCGACCTCGAATGCAAACAAGGCCGGTTGAGCGAATTCGGTCTGATTCAGGTGCGTACCGGTGGAAATCGCTTCTTCCAAACCCGCAAAACTTGCGACTAAGCGCCGAAATGTGTCGGCAAATACGGGATAGTGCTCGCTGAGCTCCGATCCCATGCCGACCCGTTGCGCTCCCTGCCCGGTGAAGAGCAGACCTACCCCCGCCGGTTGAACTGTGTCGACGACTACGGCAGGGTGTGGAACTCCTCTGGCCAGCGCTGAGAGCCCGTCGAGAACGGTGGACTGTTCTGATGCAACGATCACGGCTCTATGCTCGAAGTGGGTACGGGTGACGGCTGCTGCATACCCCAACTTCAGGAAGTCGGATGTGTAGTCGTGAAGTGACGCGGCCTGCTCACGTAAGGCACTGACGGTGCGAGCAGATACTGGAATGGCGACCAGATCCGAGCTGCGTTCGACGGGGTGGCGATCGACATGTGCAATTGACGGTGGTTCTGAGACAACGAGATGACAGTTGGTTCCACCCATCCCGAATGAACTGATTCCGGCGATGAGTGGGGCAGTTGGATCCGGCCAATCGGTGTATTCAGCCTGAACGGTCAGGTTCAATTCCGTCAGAGGAATGTTTGGACTCGGCGTCTCGAAGTGCAAGGTTCGGGGGAGCGCTCGATGGTGGATAGCCAAAACGACCTTGAGCAAGCTTGCAATGCCGGCAGCGGATTCCAGATGGCCGATGTTGGTCTTGACCGAACCGACCGGCAAAGTGTCGGTCCGCGCCGAGCCGATAGCTGAGCCGAGTGCGGCAGCTTCAATGGGGTCGCCCACCGGTGTGCCAGTTCCGTGGAGTTCGACGTATTGCACGTCGTTCGGCCGTACACCCGCCCGCCCGTGTGCTGCGCGGATGACAAGTTCTTGGGCAACTCTGCTCGGCACAGTAAGTGCGTCAGTTGCACCGTCGTTGTTGATCGCACTGCCACGGATAACGGCGTAGATGTCTTGGCCATCGGCCAAAGCTGCCGAGAGCGGTTTGAGTACAACGACCGCGCCACCTTCTCCGCGAACGAACCCGTTCGCATGAGCATCGAAGGTGCGGCATCGACCGTCTGGGGAGAGTCCCCCGAAGTTCTCTGCGGCAAGGGCACTTTCGGCAAGCAAATTGAGATTGACACCAGCAACGATCGCCAGAGGTGTCTGACCGGCGGATACGGCTTCGGCGGCCATATGGACCGCTACCAATGATGAAGACTGGGCGGTGTCGATTACGACACTGGCACCGCGAAGACCTAATACATAAGAGACGCGATTGGCTATGACGCCGCGGTGCAGACCAGCGTTGCTGTGTTGACCGATTGCCCATTTACCAGCGGCGTGGACCAGTTCGGCGTAATCGTCCCGCATCGCCCCGACATACACGGATGCCTCTGTTTCGTACAGATCAGCCGGCACGATTTTTGAGTCTTCGAGTGCCTCCCACACGAGCTCGAGCGTCAGCCGCTGCTGCGGATCGATCGCGCCCGCTTCGCGTGGTGATATGCCGAAGAACGCGGCATCGAAGTCCGCAACCGAGTCCAGATACGCTCCGTGTTCTGTTGGACCCGAAGGGTCCGACAAACCTGAGACGCTGACCCACCGGTCGGCAGGGGTGTGCCCGACGGCATCCACTCCATCGCGCAGCAGTCTCCAGAACGCAGCAGGATTCGGAGCGCTCGGTAATCTGCATGCGATACCGACTACTGCGACCGGTTCGGTCGGGTAGGTCGAAGTAGTGTCAGCCTGGCTCTTCGTCATGGCACTCGACTGCTTTCTTGCGGCGAACGAAATCGAACTATTGGGCCTCCTTTTTGTACCGACCGTGTGGTCACTTTTGGGTTCTGGACAGTTCTAAGCTGTCCACCGCTGACTCCGTTACCGCTGGATGAACCCATCCAGAATCTGCGGGTTTACGTTGAGCGCAGTGGAGCGGGACAGCCGCACTACACGGCGAGCGGATGAGGAAATGACGACTACAGACACGGACACGACTGACCGTCCCGTCGGACCTGTCACCGACCCTTTGACAATGACCGACACGTACGTGCGAGGCAGCAACGCCGGCGATATCGACGGCGTAATGAGTCTCTACGCCGACGACGCTGTCTCGGTGTGGGAACCAGGAAACCCTGTCACTGGGACCGACCACGAAGCAGTGGTTCGAGCGCATCTCGAGCGCGGACCTGTGATGCAGGCGAAGGTACGCGAATCACACGTGACCAACGACGTCGCGTTGCTTGTCGTGGACTGGCAGATTGATATCCCCGAAGGCGGCGGACTACCAGCGGAACACCACACCGGGCTGGGCCTGGATGTACTCAGAAAAAGCGACGACGGTCGCTGGCGCTACGTCGTGGACAACCCGTTCGGTGAAGCGTAAACGTCCACAGAACTAATCGCCGACGAAATGGAGTCGAAGTGACAGCATCTGATGTAGGACTCGAACTCTCAGAGCCACACATGCGTGGCATGCTAAAGAGCATCGGCCTGGATGTCGAGTACCTGCGCGGCACCGGAGATACCCTCTTCTACCGAAATGCAGACGGAGAGGAAGTCCCGGTACTGGACCTGGTCGGTGGATACGGGTCCTTGGTGTTTGGGCACAACCATCCAACACTTGTCGGAAAAGCGCAAGAAATGCTCGCCGCGAATGTTCCTGTTCACGCTCAATTCTCCTACCACCCGTACGCCAATGATTTGGCAAATACGCTGAATGCCGTACTCAAGCGTGAACTGAACGTCCAAGAGCCGTATACGGCTCTCTTCGGGAACAGCGGAGCCGAGGCAGTTGAGATCGCGATGAAGCACGCCGAGCTTGATCGCGTGCTCCGCGTCAGCGAGCTGAGATCGATGGCAACAGCACTGTGGACCGCTGCTACAGAGAGTTCGCCGAAAGTCTCGACCGCGGCCAGCAACCACTTGGGAACTCCCATCTCTGCGGACATCGTTCAGGTAGCTCGAGCGGCGGAGCGGTTGAACGAGGCTGCGTTCACCCGAGGGCCTGTCTTCCTCGCCCTCGAAGGCGGCTTCCACGGTAAGCTGACTGGCAGCGTCCAGCTGACGCACAACCCTGGTTACCGAACGCCGTTCAAGGGGTTGGCTGCTCAGGCACGATTCGTCGCTACCCGGCCAGGTGCTGTTGATGACGCTGTCTTCTCGGAACAGGCGGAAATTCTGCTGCCGATGATCGAGGACGGAGTCTTGCAATTGAGACGGGAGAAAGTGCCGGTAATTGCAGGGTTCTTTGTGGAACCGGTGCAGGGGGAGGGTGGCATAAGGGTGATCGACGAAGCGTTGGCAACCGAGATTCGCGATGCTGCGGACGCGGACGGCTTCCCCGTTATCGTCGATGAGATCCAAAGCGGTATGGGGCGCACCGGAAAATTCTTTGCGGCCGCACATATTGGGTTGGTGGGTGACTACATTCTGTTGGCCAAAGGTATCGGTGGCGGAATTGCAAAATCGTCGGTTGCGATGATTCGCACATCTAGATATCGCGGTGATTTCGAACTCGTGCACAGTTCGACGTTCGCAAAAGACGCCTTCTCCATCGGGCTGGGGATTACGGTGCTGCAAATGCTGGAGGCTGACGATGGTGCGGCATACAGCCAAGCCACAGAACGCGGCGCGGCGTTGCGGGTGGAGTTGAAGTCCGTGCAAGAGGACTATCCCGACGTCATCTCGGACGTTCGAGGGCTTGGACTGATGTTGGGTATCGAATTTGCTGACCTGAGTCACTCAGCCGACCCTGTGCTAGCCGAGAATGCCCGCCAGGGGTTGATCGGGTACGTTTTCGCAGGTCACCTGCTACGGAGGTACTCAATTCGGGTCTTTCCCACCGCGAGTGCGCCACACACGCTGAGAGCAGAGCCGTCAATTGGCCTGAGTGATAGTGCGGTGGCCGAAGCCGGTCGAGCCTTGCGAGGACTGTGCGCACTGGTCAGAGAGGAGAAGGGGGCCGAACTCCTGCCGAACTGACCCTTGCGTCTACCAGCAAATCGGCACCTTGGGCCACCTGCAGTTCACGCGGCCGCTTTGTTCATCGAGCGAGTGATGGCCAGGCAGAGCTTCGATCCCTAGCGATGTCCTGGCCCCTTAGGCTGCACTTAGTCATCTATAAAACACCGAGTTCCCGCGCAATCTGGAGGACACCTGCACCCTCGGGAGTGCAGCGTCTCGTTATACGGCGGAGTGCGGCCTATGAGTTGGCGATGCTCACGAGACGTTACTTACCAAAAAGTAAGCTCTTGTTCTCAAAAATAGCTCGCGTAATGTACTACCCAGTCTCTTCTTGAGTTGCGATTGGACGCCCAACTGCTCACGAGACGGCGGGTGCCGAGTGCTTCCGCCGGTTGTAAACCCGTGCCGCAGGCCTGACAGTCCGCCGCTTCTGGAGGATTCCGGGGCATTGGTGCCCTGGGCGGGTCGCTGCAATTCGACGACTGGGGGATCTACGCAGTCATGATGTTCAAAGTTTTGGGCCCACTGACCGTGCTTGACGGAGAGCATCAAATTCCGTTGGGTGGCACTCGCCAGCGGGCAACGCTGGGTGTACTGCTGCTGCAACCAAATCTAGTTGTGCCTACAAGCAAATTGTTGCGGGCCCTGTGGCCGACGGATGACGTGCCGGCGTCGTCTCGCAAGATTCTGCAAAACTCCGTGTGGAGTCTTCGAACACTGTTCAATTCGCAATTTCGGTGCTCGAATCCGCCCGCGCTGATCACCTGCCCGCCTGGCTACATGATTCGGGTTGACCCCGAGCAGATCGACAACGCCAGGTTCCTCCAGCAGGCGGAGCTTGGCCGTAGCAAAGTCGCCAGTGCACCAGCTGAGGCAGTGTTGCTGCTGCGCGAAGCGCTTTCATTGTGGAAAGGCCCCGCTTTGGCCGACCTAAGTGAAACCGGAATAATGTGGCCGGAGTTATCAGCCCTACAGCGTTCCCGGTTGGGTACATTGGAATCATTGTTCGAGGCCGAGCTGGCCTGTGGTCGACATGAATCGATACTCGGCGAACTCCAAGCACTTGTTGAGACGGAGACGTTTAGTGAGCGTGCTTGTGAACAGCTGATGCTGGCGATGTACCGCTGCGGACGACAAGCTGACGCACTGAATACGTACACAACGATCAGAGAAACTCTGAATGACCTCGGTCTTGAACCTGGCCTGCGGCTGCGCGACCTGCAGCAAGCAATCTTGAACCACTCGCCCGCCTTGAACTCACCCAATCGAATCGAAGTTGTCGATCAGGCTTGCTCCGATTTGTCGGTGAACGCAAGGTCGCACACGATGGCCGAGTCAGTGGCTGGGCGCGCAAGCGATCTTCCCGCCACCATGCTGGATAGCGTAGGCCGCGACGGCGAAGTCGCTGCCCGACTATCAGTAGAAACGACTGGTGTGGCGACTGCAGGATCGATGGAAGCGCCGAGGCCGGCCGCACGTGATTCGCTCACGTGCGTAACAACGGTCCCGTCCTCAAGCCCCCGCATGGTGTCGGTATTGCTCATTCGCGCTGTTCCTGCCTTCGCGACCGGGTCGCCTTCGATCGATGTTCGC
This sequence comes from Rhodococcus sp. FG69, assembly GCF_057808915.1. Lineage (NCBI taxonomy): Bacteria > Bacillati > Actinomycetota > Actinomycetes > Mycobacteriales > Nocardiaceae > Rhodococcus > Rhodococcus sp. FG69. The sequence continues at coordinate 151,124 of NZ_JBMDIX010000005.1, forward strand.
TCCGACACTGTCGCCGCCAGGGTTCAACAACTGGTGAGTGTGAACGGTGGTGTCAACCTTGCGACACTCGGATCAACTACCGCCGTCCTGTTCGACCTTCAGTCAAGCACTGAGTTGGCTGTTCAGGCGGCTAGGGAGCTGCATGCGACGCTCGGTGCTACAGCAGATCCGACCGCCGAAATGCGGGTGGCAATCGCAGTGATCACGAGAGAATCGTACGTACACGACCCCGGAGACGGAGACGCGCCTGTGGTATCCGCGGGTTTGATAGAGGACGCTCATCGGTTGTTGGACTCAGTGCCGGACGGAGAGATAAAACTGTCGCCGAGCCACGGTGACATTGTAGATGTTTCGGCAAGCGAGAGTGACGAACTACCCTTCATCGACCGCGAACACGAAATGAGTGTGCTGAACGGTTTGCTCGAACTTGTTCGACACCGATCTTGCCTTCACTCTGTGACTGTTCGTGGCGGCCAATCCATAGGCAAGACAAGGCTTCTCGCAGAGTTTACCGATGGGTTGTTACGTAAGCCCGTCAGAGTATTACAGACGGCTGCGCGCGCGGCGGAGGGGCCACTGGACCTCCCTCGCCGTGTAGTTGCCTCTCTGTGCGGAATCATCGAGTCGGACAGCCGTACTGAAGCACTGAACAAGCTCAACAGTCTCCTCGTTTCGATTGTTGCGCAACGGGACGAGCGGAAATGGCTAGGACACTGGCTCCGGCCTTTCGTTGACCCTCCTTGCGATAGCCGACACCTGCCTTTCACGGCTGAGATCATGCTCGCGTGGCGACTCCTGCTGGCAGATGCGGCGGCCCGTGAGCCGGTCGTCCTGGTTGTAGATGACCTGCATCTGGCTCATGGGGCGGTGCAGCAGGCCTTGGCAGAACTCGAAGCCTCTGCTCGCGCAGTGCCAATTCTGATCGTCACCGCAGCGCAACCGGCGCTGTTCGTGCAGCGAGACCGGGGTGGACATCAAACGGGGGGAACCACGATTACGCTCTCCCCCCTGTCCGACGCCGGTGTCGAGCGCATGCTGCAGGTTCCGCGGTCCAGACGTAATCGCTCGTTGACTCGCGCGATGAGGTCAGTAGCTACAGCCCTGCTGGCAGAACCTGAGCAGAATAAGGACACGCGCCGTCTGATGCGTGACTTGATGACAGCTGCGCCAGATTGGGACAGCGAACAGCAACCAGATTCCGCACCGAGTGAGTCAGCTGTGGTCGCGGGCAACGACCTGTCGTCAGTCCCTTCGACTCAAGAGGATGTTGCATGTTGACCTGGCGTTGACCACAGGTCAGACAGCAGCGTGCTAAATGAAATTCATCTTCTTCAGGTGCGAGTACTCCATACTGCGTCACTCGACTGTCTGATGCCACAAGGTAACGGAGTCGACTCTGCGCAGTAGGAGTCGACTCCGTTACCTTGGGGGAGCGGCGCGGACCGTCGCACGGTTCCGCTTTCCTTTAGCTGACTGCCACCGACTCCAAGATGATTGGCCGATCGATTGCCATCGACCAGGTGCCGTCTGATTCTCGTACCAGGACGTCGGTGCAGATGCCATTGTGCTGGGTAGTCTGGCCGTGCTCATCAGTCAGTTGAAGTTTGAACTCAACTACGATCAGAGAAGTGTCACCCGTGGTGTGTGAATATTTGACCACCGAGTCGAGCTTGGGATTGGTGGCCAATAGTTCGGTGATACCCGCAGTCCGGGCACTACCGGTGAGGGGCGCACCGGTCAAATTCGAGATGGCGTCCTCGCGGTAGAGGCTGTCGAAAATTGCGCCTACACCAGAATTGAAGGCCGTTAAGAAAACCGCATTCTGCACTTCCGGATCGTCGGTGAGTATGAGGTTGCTGAGATCATCAATGTCCGTGTTCTGAGAAGTCATTCTGTCTCCTTATGGTCCGTGGTTACCCTGCATGTACAGGAATTCTTCTGCGGCCTGGTGTTGTCGAATTCCGAGACGGCGTTCATTTGTGTACGTCAGGCAATGCTCATGCTTTGGGCGTCGCGCTGGAGCTTGACGTTCTCGCTTCTTTCCGAACGTTGCGGCGATCCCTCAGTACCGCCCAGTTCGCCGAAGCCTGGCCCGTGCTTGCTACGTTCGTCGTCACCTGGCCTGTTCGGACTGGCGTCTCGCCCGGATGTGCGAGGCGTAGCCCATGTTATCGACGGTTAGATCTCTCTTCGTTCTACGCGCGCTCACTTCGCGATAATTCTGGCCTCAACTGGATCAAGTGCCGTCGGTTACCGAGGGTGGACAGGTATTTACCGATTTAGCTCGCAACACTGTTTCACTCTAGACATAACGGCGTTAAAGCCGCCTCGTCCTTGACTCTGGTGACAAGTTTGGTGAGAAGGTGATTCTCAAGAGAGTGCGCTTTCGATCATGTACGGCTGCTGAATATTTTGTAGCGTTCAGTGGCGGCTACGCGTTCGGGTCTTTGTGTGATTCGATCCAAATATTCTTCTATTTCATGTCGGAGTAGTCGGCTAGTTCGATTTCACTCCTTCATCTCGTTGAAAGATCGATTGGAGTTGTTTTGTTCAAGCGGATTGCAGTAGTCAACCGAGGCGAGGCAGCAGTACGCCTGATCCGAGCCGTCCGAGAGCTCAACGCCGAACACGATTACGGCATCCGCACCGTAGCGCTGCACACCGAGGCGGAGAAGCGCGCGATGTTCGTCCGCCAGGCCGACGAAGCGGTCACGCTGCGCAAGCCCGCGACAGGATCGGCCTACCTCGACTACGGCGTCCTCGAGGCCGCGCTGGTCGAGTCCGGTGCCGACGCGGTGTGGGTCGGCTGGGGCTTTGTCGCCGAGGACCCGACGTTCGCGGACCTCGTCGCCCGTCTGAACATCACCTTCATCGGCCCGTCGGCCGACGCGATGCGTCTGCTCGGCGACAAGGTCGAGGCGAAGATCCTCGCCGAGAAGGTCGGCGTCCCCGTCGCACCGTGGTCCGGCGGCCCCGTCGAGACTCGCGCCGACGCCAGGCGTCACGCAGCGGCGATCGGCTACCCGCTGATCATCAAGGCCCGCTCGGGCGGCGGTGGCCGCGGTATCCGCAAGGTCTTCCACGAGGACGAACTCGAACTCTCTCTCGAACGTACCCAGGGTGAGGCCGAGCGCTCGTTCGGCGACCCCGTCGTCTTCCTCGAACGGCTCGTCACCGACGCCCGGCACGTCGAGGTTCAGGTCATCGCCGACAGCCACGGCAACGTCTGGGCCCCGGGCGTGCGCGACTGCTCCATCCAGCGCCGCAACCAGAAGGTCATCGAGGAATCGAGCTCACCGCTGCTCACCAAGGAGCAGGCCGACCAGCTGCGCACCGCCTCGGCCGAGCTCGTCAAGGCCGCCGGCTACCAGGGCGCAGGCACCGTCGAATACCTGTACCAGCCCGAGCAGAAGATCTTCACCTTCCTCGAGGTCAACACCCGCCTGCAGGTCGAGCACCCCATCACCGAATACACCACCGGCATCGACCTGGTGAAGCTGCAGATCCTCGTCGCCGACGGCCAGGCACTGCCCGGCGAATGCCCGCCCGAATTCGGCCACGCCGTCGAGGCTCGCCTGAACGCCGAGGACGCCGACAACGGCTTCGCACCGGCTCCCGGCACGGTCGAGCTGCTCAAGTTCCCCCTCGGCACCGGCATCCGCGTCGACACCGGCATCGCCCAGGGCGACGTCATCCCGCCCGATTACGACTCGATGGTCGCCAAGGTCATCGCCTGGGGCCGCGACCGCAGCGAAGCCTTGGCGAGGTTGCGCAATGCACTGCGTGAGACCACCGTCGTCATCGACGGCGGAACGACCACCAAGTCCTTCCTGCTGAGCCTGCTCGACCGCGAGGAAGTCATCTCCGCCTCCGCCGACACCGGCTGGCTCGACCGCACCGAAGCCGGCTCCCAGGTGGGCCCGACGGCCGTTGCCGACATCGCCATTGTCGCCGCCGCCATCGACGCCTACGACGCCGAGGAAGGCCGCGAACGCACCGCGTTCCTGAACTCCGCACGCGGTGGTCGCCCGCGCGCCACCCACGCCATCGGCCGCACCGTCGAATTGAACTATCAGGGGCAGGCCTACAAGCTTGAGGTAGGCCAGACCGGGACGCACCGCTACAGCATCGACGGTGACGGCATCGGCGAGCTTCAGGTCGACGTCGAACGCCTCGGCAAGTACGAGAGTCGTCTGGTCATCGGCGACCGCCGTTACCAGGTGGTCACCGTCGCCGGAGCCGCACACTTCCTCGTCGAGGTCGACGGCATCAGTCACCAGATCTCGCAGGACGAGGCCGGGTTGGTCCGCGCATCGGCTCCCGCCGTGGTCGTTGCCGTCCCGGTCGCCGTCGGCGACGAGGTCGAAGCGGGACAGACCCTGGTCGTCCTCGAATCGATGAAAATGGAAACCGCCGTCCGGTCTCCCTACGCGGGCACCGTGCGTGAGGTACTGGCCTCGGTCAACGGACAGGTCGACGCCGGAGCGGCACTGCTTCGCGTGGATCAGGCCGGTGAGCAGAAGGTCTCCGAGCAGGCACCGCGCGTGCAGTTCCGCGGTGTCGACGACGCCGAGCAGCGCTCGCCGCAGCGTCGCGCTCTGGACCGGCTCGACGAACTGGCCGCCCTCATCACCGGCTTCGACGTCAGCGGAGCACGCGCTCGAAACCTGTTGTCCACCTATGAGACTCTGCGTGCGGATGTGCCGCGCAACGACGCAGGGCTGGTCTTCGCCGAGCTGGCTCTGCTGGGCACGTTCGCCGATATCTGCGAGCTCTCCCGGAACCGGCCGACGATGGACGAGGAGAGCACCGACGAACGCGTCCACTCCCCCCGTGAGCACTTCCACTCGTTCCTGCACTCGCTGGACGCGGACGTTCAGGGGCTTCCGGATTCGTTCCGCGCCAAGCTCACTCGCGCCCTCGCGCACTACGACGCCGCCATCGACGAGGGACGCACCCCCGAACTCGAAGAGGCCGTCTACCGCGTCTTCCTGGCCCTGCAGCGCATGGAGAACCAGGTTCCGGTCATCGCGGCCCTGCTCGGCCACTGGCTCAGCGACTGCTCGACGCAGCCCGAGGCCACCCCGGCCATGGCCGAGGTACTCGAGCGCCTCATCGGTGCCACCCAGGCCCGCTACCCCGTCATCGGCGACGTCGCCCGCAACCTGCGCTTCCGACTGTTCGACGAGCCACAGATCCGCAGTGCACGCGAGAAGATCTACGACGGCGTCCGTGGCAGCCTGCAGTACCTGGCCGAGAACCCCGACGCCGCCGACTACTCCGCCCGCATGAAGCAAATCGTCGATGTGGATGAACCTCTCATCGACCTTCTCGACGACGTGGATCTCGATGCACTGCTCGAAGCCATCACTCGTCAAACCTATGGGATCCATCACTTCCGACACGTCAATACTTTCGATCGCGGCAATTGTAGGTTCGTCACCGGGACGTTCGTGCTCAATGCAATCGAGGTGCATGTCATTGCAACACGCACCGACCGATCCACGTTGCCTTCTGCTCTGTCATCTATCAAGGCCGTCGCGGAGCTCACACCGGAACATCGGGTCGTCGATGTCTACCTCTCATGGCCCGATGCACCGCTGAGCGGGGACGAACTCAGCGCCGAAATTCGGCAACTCGTAGGACAAAAAGCGCATGCGGGACCATGGCGTCGAATCACCGTCACAGTGTTCGGTTCCGGATCGCCGCGCCAGATCACCCTGAGACCGGATCGGGACGGAAATCTTTCCGAGGACACGATCATCCGGGACATGCACCCGCTGACCGGTCAACGACTGGACCTGTGGCGACTGAAGAACTTCGACGGAGTTCGGTTGCCCGCCAGCGCCGGAACGTACCTGTTCCACCTGACGTCGAAGGCCAACCCCTCCGACGAGCGACTGGTCGCCCTGGCCGAGATCCGCGGCGTCACCACACAGTTGGACGATGCAGGCAACATCGTCGCGGTACCGGAGATCGAGCGGACCGTGGCGGCCTGCCTCGACGGCATCCGCCGCGCTCAGGCCGGACGCGGCAAGAAGCGCCTCGACGCCAACCGCGTCGTGCTCTACGTCTGGCCGGTACTCAACGTTCCCGCCGACCGCATCGCCACCATCGCCAGGCACATCGCGCCACTGACCATTGGTGCAGGGCTCGAGGAGATCACCCTCATCGCCCGACTGGCCGAAACACCGGGAGCGACGCCACGCGAGGTCGCGTTGCGCCTGTCGTACCGTTCCGGCGCGGGAATCGTCGCCAAGGTAACCCCGCCGCCGACCGAGCCGATGCGTCCCCTCGACGAGTACACCCAGAAGGTTCAGCGGTCGCAGGCCCGCGGCACCGTGTACCCGTACGAGCTGATTCCGTTGCTCAGCAGCAACGGCGGCACGTTCACCGAGTACGACTTCGACGCCGACGGCGTGCTCGCTCCCGTCGATCGCCCCTACGGTCGCAACTCCGCAGGCGTCATCGTCGGTGTCGCGACCACCCCGACCGCCAAGTACCCCGAGGGCATCACCCGCGTCGCGCTGTTCGGTGACCCGACCAAGGCACTGGGCACCGTCGCCGAGGCCGAGTGCTCGCGAATCGTCGCGGCCATCGACCTCGCCGAACAACTCGGCGCGCCCGTCGAATGGTTCGCATTGTCCTCCGGTGCAACGATTTCCATGGAATCGGGCACCGAGAACATGGACTGGGTCTCGCGCGGACTGCGTCGCATCATCACCTTCACCCAGGCCGGCGGTGAGATCAACATCGTGGTCGCAGGCATCAACGTCGGCGCACAGCCGTACTGGAACGCCGAAGCCACCATGCTCCTCCACACCAAGGGCATCCTGGTGATGACCCCCGACAGTGCGATGGTGCTCACCGGAAAGCAGTCCCTGGACTACTCCGGCGGCGTCTCGGCCGAGGACAACTTCGGCATCGGCGGTTACGACCGCGTCATGGGCCCCAACGGCCAGGCGCAGTACTGGGCACCGAACCTGCGGGCCGCATGCGACATCCTGTTCGCTCACTACGATCACGCGTACGCCGCACCGGGAGAACGCTTCCCACGCCGGGCAGCCACCGCGGACCCGACCGAGCGCGACGTGCGCACCTACCCGCACGTGCACCCGTCGAGCGACTTCACCACCGTCGGCGACATCTTCTCCTCGGTCACCAACCCCGACCGCAAGAAGCCGTTCGACATTCGCACCGTGATGCGCGCCGTGGTGGACCAGGACCACTCGGTACTCGAGCGTTGGGCCGACATGGCCGACGCCGACACCTCCGTGGTGTTCGACGCCCACCTCGCCGGAATCCCGGTGTCGGTCATCGGTATCGAATCGCGAGCCATCCCCCGCAAGGGCTGGTTCCCGTCCGACGGCCCCGATCAGTGGACCTCGGGCACCCTGTTCCCGAACTCGTCGAAGAAGACCGCTCGCGCCATCAACGCAGCCAGCGGAAGCCGGCCGATCGTGGTGCTGGCCAACCTCTCCGGCTTCGACGGATCACCCGAATCGCTGCGCAACATCCAGCTCGAATACGGTGCCGAGATCGGCCGAGCCATCGTCAACTTCGACGGACCGGTCGTGTTCTGTGTCGTATCGCGCTACCACGGCGGCGCGTTCGTGGTGTTCTCCGGAGCGCTCAACGACAACATGGAGGTCCTCGCTGTGGAGGGCTCCTTCGCCTCCGTGCTCGGCGGTGCCCCCGCCGCAGCAGTGGTGTTCACCCGCGACGTCAACGCCCGCACCGCAGCGGACCCGACCGTCAAGGAACTCGAGACACGACTCAACACCGCCGAGGACGACGCCACCCGCTCGGCCCTGCGTGTCGAGCTGGCCACCGTGCGAGCGAACGCCCGCAACGCCAAACTGGGTGAAGTGGCCGCCGAATTCGAGGCCATCCACAACATCCAGCGTGCGCAGAACGTCGGATCGGTGCACCACATCGTCCCCGCCGCCGAACTGCGCCCGCAACTCGTCGCCGCCATCGAACGCGGAATGGCGAAGGTTTCGACCCTGGCCGTATCCGGGATGTTCCCGCGCCGTAAGGACCATCACAGTGGAAGAGAGAACTTTGGCCATGACGCTCGCCAACACCAACCTCGATCAATCCACGCTTCGCGAGGCGTATAGCCACTTCCCGACTGGTGTAGTCGCAATCGCAGCAGAAGTAGACGGACGCCCGGTTGGAATGGCGGCGAGTAGCTTCGTCGCGCTATCTATAGCCCCCCCACTTGTTGCCATCTGTTTGCAGCAGACCTCAGCGACGTGGCCAAGGCTCGCCCGACGCAAACCTCGTCGTCTACGACTCAGCGCCGTACCTTTCCGATCTGCCGCCGCTACCGAAATGGCCCGATCGCATCAGGGACAGTATCGGTAGATACGCGATAGACCCCGGTAGCTTCGCTAGAAGGCCTCTGCATCTCGACCAGGACGGAATTGCCGAGAACGACGGCAACGTCTACAAACACACGTGGAACGTAGGGGACCTCCGCCCAAGGGAAATTGCTCCGACGAGAGCTGTGACAATCGTGCCGACAGTCAATGCGTCGGACGAGCTCGAAGTGACGATGACCGCGAGCGCTATGAACCGTCGCGGCAGGGTGATCAAAAATTTCAAAGTCACGATCGACTCGGATCGACGCACACTCGATGACTTCTATCGCGCGCACCCAAGTTGACGGCTGCGGCGGCTACCACCGCAGCCTCGGCCGGGTCGGTGCAGACTGGGCCGGAAACCCCGCACACGCATCGACGAAACAGCGTCCCAGATACGACCGTTGATGAGACAAGTTCCCGGTGAGACAGATCAGACGGCACTGATGGCTCTCGTCGGTCTCTGCTGGCGGATAGATCGCCGGAAGCAGTTGTCCACTTCTGAAGTCGTGCAGTCCGTCTTTCTGAACCGACGTTTGGGTGAGTGCTGTCAGAGGTCCGTCTCGATCGTGATCAGAGCGGACGCGTGCAACTCTCCCGACAGCTCAAACACGGAGTGCGATACCGAAGACACGCGTCCACCGGAAACCGTAGCCTCCACAACGAACGTACCTACGTGGTTCGACAGCTCGCTCAAGAGCTCGTCGACGCTCGCACAAGGTCCCACGGCCAGCGTGTAGATGTCGTAATTAGGTGCGGACTGCATACATTAGTCTCTCCGATCGGATGCTGACGTTCACAACCGAATTAGCGTTCTGTGTGAAACGCCCACGAGGTTGAGAGTGCGCTTGCCGAGCTGCCCACAGTGTGAGCGAAGGTTCCAGCTGCTTATGCCTCAGAAACGAACGTTTCTGGGGCACCGATCCGTGAGACACCGAAGCGGTCCGAACGAGCTCTGCGATCGGCGCCCGCTGCCACCGGTCCGAACTGGGACTGCACTCGTCTTCTGAAACTGACAGAGACATTTGAGACCGAAACGTGATGTGTCTCAGAAACCTGTCTCATACTCTGACGCGTTGCCTGTGCCTCGTCGGACGTTTCTGAGACAGTCATCCTCGTGAGCGCCACTTTGGGATACATGCGGGTTTCGACCACCGATCAATCGCTGGATCTACAGAGAGACGCACTGACGGCCGCCGGCTGTTTCCGGGTCTGGGAAGAGGTCGCGTCCGGAGCGGACAAGGATCGACCTCAGTTGCAGCTGCTCCTTGAGAGCGTGCGCGCAGGTGACGTCGTCGCCGTGTGGCGACTCGATCGACTCGGCCGCTCACTGAGCCACCTCATCGAAACCGTCAACCTCATCGAAACCAAAGGGGCAACACTGCGCAGCATCACCGAAGGAATCGACACCTCCACCATCGGAGGACGACTGACATACAACATCTTCGGCTCCCTGGCCGAATTCGAACGAGACCTCGTCAAAGAGCGCACCATGGCCGGCCTCGCCGCCGCACGAGCTCGCGGCCGCGTCGGCGGACAACCACCCAAAATCGACGCCGACAAAGCCCGTCACATCCGACGAATGCTCGAGGACGGCACACCCAAAACCGAAATCGCCTCAGTCCTCGGCATTGGCCGAGCTACTCTCTATCGTCATCTCAGCAGCCAAGTGAAGTAGCCGATAGCTCACGACGGCAACGCAGCGCCACCCACGGTGGCCATTCCCTACGGCCATGTCGCCCCCTCGGCATCGGTTAATCGGGCGCGACATACCCTTCGGCCGCGTTGATCTTCCGAGCGTGAGCGAGCGCAGCATCACGGCCAGACTCCGAATACAAACTCTCCAAGGCCAACTCAACGAACTTGATGACGTGTAGAACGCCCTTGCCGCTATGACCGCTCGCATGAGTTCCTTCGTTGCCCACCCACCGCACAGCCTGCAACATCTCCACGACATCAGAGAACTGAGGATGCGCGGCACCGAACATTTCCAGCCGCTTGTTGAGTGAGAACGGGTAACCGTCAGGCTTCAACCTGTCGATACCCTGTTCGCTCAGCAACATCTCGACGGCCTTCCTCAAGGACCACAGAGCCGCGTCAGGATTCGACCAGATCAATGCCCCCACGTTGTCGAGCTCGACCGAAACCGAACCCGGTACATCATCTGGAACATCAACGATTCGCAACGACGGGTGAAACCACTCGACCGTCAACAGCGTTTCGAACGGTTCCTCGTCGCTGGTGTGCCGGTACCGATCCGAGTAGTCGACCGCCACATCACCCGAAACATGGATTGAATCACCACAATCAGATGTATTGCTACACAACAGATCCGCGCTAAACGTCCCTTTGATATCGGTCGGATCCCCCCAATCCGACCACGAACTTGTCACCTTCGTGATGCGCCAATCTGCTTTCCTCGACCCATCGGCCTTAGGCGCAATCGTCAGATGCCCATTCCCGCACACTGGACATTCGATACTCGGCCAAGCATCCTCCTCGAACGGAACCACCAACTTCTCCGCGAAAGCCTTCACAACCAGACAACCCCTTTACAACGACAACAACGAACCAAACGACAAGCCCCATTGAACTGCACTCTCCCGCACAACGGAGACGTTTCATAGAGCTACCGCGACACCAACGTGGCTGATCTGCGCAGCTCCCGCACAATCACCGACAGCAGTCCACGGCGCCGAGGTGGCACGTCGACGACAGACCCGCACGGTGATGCATCCGCCTGCCGGCGGGCCGGCCACCCTCCGGGCGTCCCCCGAACCGAACGCCGCTCCGCGGCGCACTGAACCTATTGAAGAGCAGTTGTTTTCGGCCCGTGTTCTGGCTCCCGGTGATCCTGCATCACCCGTACCCGCCTTACCCACCCCGCACTACGCGTTCGCTCCGGCCCTTCGGGCTCCGAAAACTTTTCACAGCGCCTCCGGCTGAAAACTTTCCGTCTGACGGGGCAGGACAGCGTGCCCGTGCGCTGCTGGCTCTCCTCACGCCAGAACACCTTCCGGCGAAAACAACGTGGCAGAGACCGGGCTTATCGGGTCGGCCAGCAGGGGAGAGGAACCCACCATGAGCGCATTCACCGTCTCGAGCGAACACATCGCCGTACTCGTCCACGCAGGGCTGTACAACCCACACACTGCCCGGCCGCTCACCTGGGACGTCCCCACCCCGACCGGACAGCTACCGATCCCCTGGACTGCCACCAACGGCATCACAGGGAGCTGGAGACCGAACTCCCAAGCACGTCAGCTCACCACCGTCAGCGTTGATGCGGTCGGGCAGATGCTCCTCGATCAGAACATCGCCAGCGTCAACACCGCCGCCGACGACGACCTCGCGATCTACACCCATCAGCGGCCCCGCAGCATCCACCGCCGCCCCGTCGAGATCCTGAAAGCAATCAGCTGCTACCGCTACCAAGCGAACGAAACCAAGAACTGGGAAGACTGCGAAGCCTTCCACTTCTGCGCCGCATTGGAAAGCGACACCATCGCCAAGCTCCCCGGGTGGGAGGATGCAGCGTGGGCGATCGGCCGCGACACCCCGATCCTGTCCGAGACCGCCGACACCGGCGCACACTGACCAGCTCTAACCGAGGCCGGTGGGGGATCAAGTGAGCCCCTACCGCCTCACCCCGCACCCACGCCACCGAAGAAGGAGCGCACCCACCGTCATGCCCGCACAAGCATGGATCACCCTGATTGTCGGCGTTCTGGCCGTCGCCGGGGTCATGGCTACCGTCAGCCAACGCACCCGCGCAGACAACAGGGCTCAGAGTTGGCAGCGCATCACCTGGTCTCTGGAACGCACCGTCAGCGACAACGACGACGAAGCGGCTCTCGGTTGGACTGTGTTCCGCACAGTGGCCACGACACCGTTCATCGCACGCACCGATCGCGACACGCTGCAAGCCATCGCCGATCACATCGTCACAGAATCCGACGGCGACCTGGCGGAAACCGACAACACCGGCGACAATGAATCCAAGACAGAGACGGAGGGCCCGCGATGACCACCACCGAGAACCGCACACCCCGACGCGGGCGGTCGATGAAAGTCCGCTCCGCAGCGGCCCGTGCCTCGATCGCGCTCCGCGAGTACGACGACAAGCCCGTCCCGCAGTGGCTACGCGACATTGCCGCAGGTAAAGACGTGCCCGTCCCGAAAGACCAGTACCAGTAAGCACCTGCCGCGACACGCGGCAACGAACCGAACACCCGCTAAGTCCCGCCCCACCTTCACAGGAAGGGCGGGACTTGCTGCATCGACGCCAGACGGACCCCACAAGGCCGCCGGGCCACCTTCGGTGTCCACCCATATCGAGCTCCGCTGCGCTACGCGCCGAAAAAGCATTTTTCTTGTCGTGCATCTGGCTCCTGGCGAGTGTGCGTCACCCGTGACCGCCGCAGCAACCCCTGACTCCGCATTCGCTCCGGCCGCCGGCGCCGAACACTTTTCACCTACCCGTGCTCGCTGCGCTCCCAGGTGAAAACTGTCTCGGCTCAGGGGTTGCTTCGTCGTCCCCGTGCGCCGCTCCCTCTCCCTACGCCAGATGACGGCGACAAGAAATTGTCAGAGCGAGAGGCCGGGGGACCGGCCGGGCACGGGAGGAACCATCATGGGAGCACGCACCACCACCAGCGCGACGGACAAAGCCGAAGCGCGGCGCCAGCTCGCCGAGACGTTGCACGCTACGATCACCGAGAAAGTCGACGCACTCACCGACTCCGACGCCTGGCGCGCCTACCTCGATGCGGCAATGTCGTTCCACGAGTACAGTTTCCGCAATATTCTGCTGATCCTGGCTCAGAGGCCCGAAGCGACACGCGTCGCGGGTTTCCGGTCCTGGCAAGGACGTGGGCGGCAGGTCCGCAAAGGTGAGAAAGCGATCCGGATCTACGGCTACAGCTCCCGCACCGTCACCGAAACCGACCCCGCCACCGGCGACGAACAGGACCGCAAAGTCCCCACCTTCCCGATCCTGTCGGTATTCGACATCTCGCAAACCGACCCGATCGAGGGACACCCGCAGCCCGAGGAGATCGCACAGTTGCTCACCGGCGCTGACCCGGGCAACATCTACGACCGCACCGCCGCCGTGATGACCGCACGCGGCTGGGCCGTCACCCGCGAGCCGGTCGCAGGATCCGCGAACGGCTACACCACCACCGACGGGAGCCGCCGCATCGTCGTCGACGCCGATCTCGAACCCGCCGCGGCCGCTAAAACGATGCTGCACGAAGCCGGTCACGCCCACATTCACGCCCCGCAGATCACCGACCCCGACGCCCGCAAAGACCTGCACCGCGGCCGAATGGAAGTAGAAGCCGAAGCCGTCGCCTACGTCCTCGCAGGACTACAGGGACTCGATACCAGCGCCTACTCCGTCGGCTACATCGCCGGATGGTCAGACGGTGACACCGAGACGATCACCGACACCGCGCACACGGTCCTGAAAGCCGTTCACGAGCTCGCAGACGCCCTCGACGCGCACGATGCGGACCAGGAAGCCGACACGGCCGAAGAGAGCGGCAGCGCCGCGTAGGGGACCGGCCTGCTTCGTCCGGCTCCGCCCGAGCGGTGGGGTGGGGCGGACCGGGCCACCTGCGGTGTCCACCCGAATGGAGCTCCGCTGCGCTCCGCACTCAAAGGAGCCAAAAGATCATCGTTTTTTCGGCGGGTGCTGGCGCCGGCGAGTCTGCATCACCCACGTTCGCCGCCGCAACCACACGACCTCCGCTGCGCTCCGGCCCCTGCGGGGTCCGAAAACTTTTCGATCCCGTACTCGCTGCGCTCGCTCGAAAACTTCTCGGCTCGGTGGTCTGCACCGTCGCCCGCGTGCGCTGCTGCCTCTTCTCACGCCAACAACCGGCGAAAAAACGTGGCAGGGCACAAGGGCCAGGTCACCAGCAGAGAAGGGAAGCTCACCATGCACGACACCACCAGCAGGAAGGCGACACCGGGGGAGAAGGCGATCATGGCCGCGATCGCAACCGTCCCCACCCACGTGCGTCCACGCACTCGGCCAGGTCACCGCCTACACCGCACAGGCCGACCGCGCCGCCGTCGACCCGAACACCAGCACCGAAGCAGTGCACCGGGAGCAGGCCGAGAAATGGGCACAGATCACCACCGCCTACCAGGAAGGACAACACCCCGCCCCGACCGCAGCCTGACCACCGCTCGCCGCAACACCCGCAGAAACAAGAAAACACCGGACAGCTCGAACCTGCCCGGTGTCTCCGATCTAAGAATCTACCAGGAAAGAGACACCACATCATGACCGCTCAGAACACCGAAACGACCGTCGCCGCCACTGATGCCCCCGCCGCCGACACCACGTCGACGGCGGGGGCGGGCGAGGAGTTCGCCCGCCTCGCACCCAGCACGCTCGAGGTCGGCCCGAACGTCCGCGACGAGGTCGACACCGAGACGCCCGAGTTTCGTGCACTGGTCGACAGCATCACCGAACACGGAGTGCTACAAGCAATCTCCGCGATCCGCGACGGTGATCGTGTCGTCGTCATCGATGGCCAGCAACGGGTCCTTGCGAGCATCGAAGCGCAGGCGGAGTCGGTGCCGGTGGTGATCCGGAGCGTCACCGGTAACGCGAAGGCACGTGAAATCGCCCGCCTGTCGCAGCAGGTCGTCGCCAACGATCGCCGGATCGACCTCACTCGAGGTCAGCGCGTCAAAGCCGTGACCGGCATGCTCGAACTCGGAGTATCGGCAACCAAGATCAGCAAAGCGGTGCAGATGCCCCGCGATCAGGTGAAAACCGCCGCCGCAGCAGGACGGTCGCAGACCGCCCTCGACGCCCTCGACGGCGGCCAGCTCGACCTCGAACAGGCGGCAGTGCTCGCAACCTTCGACGCCGACGGCGACCACGACGCAGTCTGCGAACTGCTCGAGGTGCACCGCTACGCCTTCGAGCGCACCGCCAAGCGGCTGCTCGCGGACCGCGCCGAACGCAAGGAACGCGCCACCGCCGCGCAGCCCTACGCCGAACGAGGCTTCACCATCTTGGACACCGAACCCGAATACGGCGACGGACAGCTGCGCGCCGACGACCTCATCGTCCCCGCCACCGACGACACCGGGCGCGCCGAGGTCACTGCCGAGGTGATCGAGGCCAACCCCACCGCATGGTCGGTGTGGCTGAGCAAGGGCGAGAAGTTCACCCTCACCGCAACCGAGGAGGTCATCAGCGAGAACAGCATCGATTGGGGCACCGAGGACGAGCCCGATGTGGTCGCCGCCGAGGGCTACCACCACCACAAGGACATCACGACCGAACAGGTGTGGGAGGCGGAGTACTTCACCACCGACCCCGCCGCAGCCGGTGTGGCACCCGGCCCGATCCTCGCCGCAGCGCTGGCCGAAGCCGACGACGAGGCAGCCGAGGTCGATCCGGACGACGCCGAAGCCGTCGCCCGAGCGCGGGAGCAGAAGCGTCTCGCCGCAGAAGCCGCCCACAAGGAGGCGCAGCGGGCCGCGCTGCGCCGCACCAAGGAGCTGAACAAGGCATCGGTGATCGCCACCGAAGTCCGCATCGAATGGCTGACGAAGTTCCTGACCCGCAAGACCTTGCCCAAGGGCGCGGGAAAGTGGATCACCGACACCCTCGTCGACGAGCCCGGTCTGCTCACCCAGAACAAGGCACCGCAGTACTTCGCGAAGCTGCTCGGCGTGAGTGTTCCTGCGGTGACCGGCCCGACCGTCGGTTACCCCGGAACCGAGGACCGCGCCGCACGCGCCGCGATCGCCCCGATCATCGACAAAGCATCCGAAGCGCGAGCCCAAGTCATCGCGCTCGCGCAGGTGTTGGCCGCCTACGAAGCACGTATGAGCGGGACCGGCAAGGACTGGTGGAAGCGCTCAGGCTTCGGCAACCAGGACAACTACCTGGGATTCCTCGATCAGCACGGGCACTCCCTGGCCCCGGTGGAGAACGTCGCCACCGGCGAGCTGACCCCGCAGCAGGGCTACGACGCCCTCACCACACGCACCGGGGACAGCGCACAACCCAGCGAGCCACAGACGGCAAGCGAGACCGAGTAACCGCACGACAAGGGGCGGGGGAGACCATCACAGGTTCCCTCGCCCCTTGTGTCGTTCCCGGCACCGGTCGAGGGGGCTGCCGCCCGCCTCGAGCTCCCCCGCCGAACGCGACGATCCGCTGTCCCGTCAGGGAGCGCCGGCGTCTCACCTTCAGGAGCTAGTGCGCTGCCTCGAATGCTTCGACGATGCTGGCGGGGATACGGCCGCGATCGTTGACCTCGTATCCCTCGTCGGCGGCCCACTGGCGGATAGCGCGGGTCTGCTCCGGATCACGCTTTGTCTGGGTCGCTTCCGATGTCGGCGCAGCTGGTTTCGGTGCGGCGATCGCTGCTTTGCGTTTGCGGCCACCGACGCGGGTGGCGTGCTCGATGTAGTAGTCGAGTTTGCGGTGAAACTCGGTCGCGTTCTTCGCTTTCAGGTCGATGACGTAGTCGACACCGGAGACCGAGAATTCGATCGCTTCGCCGGAGTCGTCGTCGATGACCGACCCGTCGATATCGTCGACCAATTGCACATACGTTTGTTTCGCCACGGCTGAAATCGCTGCCTTTCGTTCCTAATGGGATCGGATGAGTTCTCTGTGCAGCGTAACCAGCGGCAATATCGACAGTGCGGACCGACTCATGTCCGGACTTGCGTACTGTTCATATCGGCTCGGATGCCTTTGAACGACGAATGCCGTAGCCGTCCGGATGCCGATTGTTCGCGATACTCCACAATTGCCACCACTACCGGGTCGACCCACGTCACCCCGGCGGTCTCGCTAGGCGGAACTGCTCCCGCGAATGGGTTGTCCGGACGAGCAATCGCTGTCAACCTCTGGCGTAGTTCGCGGCGTACGCGTTCGGTGAAACCTGTTCCCACGCTGCCGATATAGACCAGTTCGCCTTGGTCGTCGTTTGCTCCGAGCAGCAGCGCTGCCAGCGGTCCACCGGCGCGGCCGCCGGAGGGAACGAAGCCGCAGATGATTCCGTCTCGACTATGTCTTATCGGTGTCTTGATCCATGATTTCGAACGAACACCAGGCCGGTATATCGAATCGGCGCGTTTGGCGACGATGCCCTCGATACCGTGCTCGGCCGCTATCGCCATCAATGCCGCGCCGTCGATACCGGTCATGTTCGGCGGCACCTGCACACGCGTCCCGTCTGCAAGAGCGAGATCGTCGAGAATGCGGCGACGCTCGAAATAGGGGAGATGTCGTACCGATTCGCCGTCGACGTCGAGGACGTCGAACACGAAATACGCCACCGGCGTCGAGCGCAGCAACGCAGCGGATGGCCGCGCCACATGCATACGGCGTTGCAGCAACCCGAAATCAGGTTGCCCCGCCGCGTTCAATGCCACGAGCTCGCCGTCGACGAGCAGCGACCGACCCGCCGCCGCGACGCCCAAGGCCTCTACCGTTTCCGGGTACGAGGCGGTAACGTCATTGGTGTTGCGGGAGAACACCTTCACTGCACCGCCTACCTCGACCGAGGCCACGGCACGGCATCCACTGGAGTCCGCGCGGGTTTGATCGGCTGCCAGGAACCGGTGTGAGC
>NZ_JBMDIX010000050.1:0-30985 GCF_057808915.1 Rhodococcus sp. FG69
CACGGGAGTGCACTCAACCGTGCCACTGGCGGCGGAGCCGCCCTATGCGGCTGATGTGAGTCGATATACGTCGTAGACGCCCTCGACGTTGCGGACGACGTTGAGAACGTGGCCCAGATGCTTGGGATCGCCCATCTCGAACGTGAACTTGCTGATCGCCACACGATCACCCGACGTCGCGACCGAGGCGGACAGAATATTGACCTTCTCGTCGGCCAACGCCTTGGTGACGTCCGACAACAACCGATGCCGATCCAGGGCCTCGATCTGAATAGCCACCAGGAACACCGACGATGACGACGGCGCCCACTCCACGTCGACGAACCGTTCCGACTGCTCGCCCAGCGACTTGGCGTTGGTGCAGTCCGTCCGGTGCACGCTGACCGATCCCCCGCGCGTCACGAAGCCGAGTATCTCGTCCCCTGGCACCGGCGTGCAGCACTTGGCGAGCTTCGCGACAACGCCCTCCATTCCCGAGACGAGGACGCCCGCATCTCCGACCTGGCGAGGACGCATCGGGATCGTCGACGGTGTCGACCGCTCCGCCAGTTCCTCTTCGACGTCTCCGACGCCACCGAGGTGGGCTACCAACCGCTGTACGACGTGCTGCGCCGACACATGACTCTCGCCTACCGCGGTGTACAACGCCGACACGTCGACGTAGCGCAGTTCGTGAGCAATGGTGGACATCGACTCGGCGTTCATCAGCCGCTGCAGTGGAAGCCCGCCGCGCCGCACCTCTTTCGCGATGGCATCCTTGCCTGCTTCGAGCGCTTCCTCACGCCGTTCTTTGGCGAACCACTGGCGGATCTTCGTCTTCGCCCGCGGAGAGGCGACGAATCCCTGCCAGTCACGGCTCGGACCCGCGGTGACCGCTTTGGAGGTGAAGACCTCGACGACTTCGCCGTTGTCCAGAGTCCGTTCCAGCGCAACGAGTCTGCCGTTGACCCGGGCACCGATACAACGGTGCCCGACCTCGGTGTGGACGGCATACGCGAAGTCGACGGGACATGAACCTGCAGGCAGCGTCACGACGTCGCCTTTGGGGGTGAAGACGAAGATTTCCTTCACTGCGAGGTCGTAGCGCAACGACTCGAGGAATTCACCTGGATCTGCGGCCTCACGCTGCCAGTCGAGCAGCTGACGCATCCACGCCATGTCGTCGACTTCGGCATTGTCACTACCGTGCTTGCCGCGGGTTTCCTTGTATCGCCAGTGCGCTGCGATGCCGAACTCCGCGGTTCGGTGCATGTCCCTCGTCCGAATCTGGACCTCGAGAGGTTTGCCCTCCGGCCCGACGACGGTGGTGTGCAACGACTGGTAGACCCCGTACCGGGGTTGGGCGATGTAGTCCTTGAACCGGCCCGCCATCGGCTGCCACAACGAGTGCACGACGCCGACCGCTGCATAGCAGTCGCGTATCTCGTCACAGAGAATCCGAACTCCGACGAGATCGTGAATGTCGTCGAAGTCGCGACCCTTGACGATCATCTTCTGGTAGATCGACCAGTAGTGCTTCGGCCTGCCCTCCACCACAGCACTGATCCGCGACGCCGACAGAGATGCGTTGATCTCCGCCCTGACCTTCTCCAGGTAGGTGTCGCGGGACGGCGCACGGTCCGCGACCAGGCGAACGATCTCGTCGTACTTCTTGGGATGCAGAATCGCGAACGCGAGGTCCTCGAGCTCCCACTTGACCGTCGCCATACCGAGGCGATGCGCGAGCGGAGCGATGACCTCGAGGGTTTCCTTCGCTTTCCGCGCCTGCTTTTCCGGTGGCAGGAACCGCATCGTGCGCATGTTGTGCAGACGATCGGCGACTTTGATGACCAGGACCCGCGGATCCCGGGCCATCGCGATGATCATCTTGCGGATGGTCTCGCCCTCGGCAGCTGTGCCGAGCACGACTTTGTCGAGTTTGGTCACGCCGTCGACCAGGTGCGCGACCTCTTCACCGAACTCCTCGGTGAGCTGAGTCAGCGAGTAGCCTGTGTCCTCGACGGTGTCGTGCAGAAGGGCGGCAACGAGCGTCGTGGTGTCCATGCCGAGCTCGGCGAGGATGTTGGCCACCGCAAGTGGGTGCGTGATGTACGGGTCGCCCGACTTCCGCATCTGGGTGGCATGCCGCTCGTCCGCGACGTCGTACGCGCGCTGCAGCAGAGCTAGATCCGCCTTGGGGTACAACTCGCGATGCAGGCTGACCAACGGTTCCAGCACCGGTTTGACCGCGGCATTGCGGCCTGCAGTGATTCGCCTGGCCAGACGGGCTCGAACGCGGCGTGACGCGGAGGTCGGAACCGCGGACATCGCGCTCCGGCTCTCTGATTGAGGGACCGGTTCCACTGTCGCTTCGGTCGTGACGACGGCCTCGGTATCCGACGAGGGTCGATCAGGCAAGGGTTGGTCGACGTAACGAGTCACAGTGATCGCCTCCTGCCGCGTTGGCTGCACTCGTGGCTCACGCGCCGCCGTCGAATGCAGTAGTGATCAACTTTAGTCCTCATACCTGCCGGAGGCAGACGAGCGGGTAGCCCACACACTTGTCCCGACCGCCGAGTGCCGATATCTCGAGAGCAACCGCAGCTCCGACTATTTCCGCCCCGCGAGAGCGGAGCAGTTCGACTGTGGCTGCGACAGTGCCGCCGGTGGCCAGTACGTCGTCGATGACCAACACTTTGCGCCCGGACACGTCGACGGCCTCCGGAATCTGCAGCTCGGCGGAGCCGTACTCGAGTTGATAGCTCTGCGAGATGACCGGGGGCGGCAACTTTCCGGCCTTGCGCACTGCCAGGACGCCGGTACCGAGAGTAAGCGCAACGCCCGCGCCCAACAGAAAGCCCCGCGCATCGATACCTGCTACGAGGTCGGCTCCCGATCCTGCGGTCGCCAACGCAGCGACGACCGAAGACAGTCCGTCCGAATCGGCGAACACCGGCGTCAGATCCGCGAACCGAACGCCGACGACGGGGAAATCGTCTGCCCACCGAACGAGCCGATCGATATTGCCGGTGGCGGCCGCGACGAGACCGGATTCGGGCGAAGAGAAGTGGGTGCTCACCGGTGAAGTATCCACCGATCCATATTCCATCCGGCACCCGAGACCGTCGGATTCACCACGACGTTGCTCATTCCATCGGCCGCGGCCATACTGCGAGGCTGGTTGAACAACGGCAACGACGGCATGTCGTTCCACAAGATCCGCTCGCCCTCGGTGGCAAGGGACAGCGCAGAGGCGTCGTCGGTCTCGACGGCGAGTCGGTCGACGATGGCATCGATCCGGCCGTTGACGTATCCCCCGACATTGCTGCCGACCCCGCTGCGCAGGCTGTAGCGAGCGGCTTCGTCCGACACCGCACCAGCGGGCCCCGATGCCGAGGCGGTCGAGCCGAGTACCGCGTCGACGGCACCTGCTCGCAGTGCACTGGGAGCGAACTCTGGCGAACTGGCATCCTCGACGACGACACCGGCGGGGGCACACGCGGCAGCGATGTCGGCGACGATCTCCGACCGTCTCGGGTCGGGGGCGAGATAGCCGATCCTGATGGTGATTCCGTCGAGGCCCGCGCCGTTCAACTCTGCAGCGGATGCACCGGTGTCGGGTGCGCGATACCGGCCGTCGGCTGTGCCTGCAACCGGTCCGTACAGCAGTGTGTTCGGTTGGACGAGTCGGGAATCGACAACGCCGGAGCCGATTCCGGCGGCCTCGTCGAAGCCGGGATGACCAGCTGCTTCGAACAGCTGCGTCCTCGGTACGCAGAGCGCGAGGGCTCGTCGTGCCGCTGAGGGAGCCAATGCGCCGCTGGTGGCGAGTGTCAGCTGCTCGACGCCGTGTGACGGATAGTCGGTGCGCTCGAATCCATCAGCCGGCATCGTTCCACCGGCGCCGTGGTCGACGACTTCGAGGTCACCGGCGTCCACCTGGGCCTGCACGTCGGTCCCTTTGGGCCACACGACGATCCGCTCGGTCTCGGGTGGTACACCCCACCACTTGTCGTTCGCTACGAGAACGAGTCCGCTGTCCTGGGTGTAGGAATCGACCTTGTAGGGCCCATTCGACGGCAGCAGCGACGTATCCACCTGCCCGGGTGTGAGCGTCCAGCCGACGTTCCAGAAGTCCGCGATACGACCGACCGCGGCAAGGTCTGACGTCTGAATCGGATCGACAACGTTGGGTACACCAGCGACCCGGGCGACTACGTGCGCGGGGAGCAGTTCGGTGGCACCGAACAAACTCCGCCATCCTTCGTAGCTACGACCCGCACGGAAGACGACCGTGGCTTCCTTGCTTCCTGATACGCAGTCGACTCGGTCGATATCCGAGTACCCAGCACTCGAGGCCGAATCGAACATCGGAAGATCGTTCTCGCCTGCAACGAATCTGCCACTGTTCGCTGCCCACGTGAGAACGAGATCGTCGCATGTCATCGGAACACCGTCGGAGTACGTGGCCTGCGGAGCGATGGTGTAGCTGACCGTCAGAACGTCTGCCGGAACGACTGCAACCCCGCCGATGTCGTTGTCGGACAGCGCTTCTCCTTCTGGACCCAGGTAGCTGAAGCCCGTCTGCACGCGCGGGAACGCTTGCCTGGCACCCGATGCCGCGCCGTCCACGGTCTGCGCGTTGTACGTGGTCAGGGTGTTGTCCACTGCGTATCCGATGGACGGAACCTGGTCGTCCGACGACGAGCACCCCACGAGGGCGCCGGCAGCGACGCCGGCAGCCACTGCAGCTGCCGTCGCTCGCGACCTCACGACTGAAACGTTCATCAACGCCTCTTCTTGGTGCGCTTCCCGGTCGGCCGCGAACCCACCCGCGGTGTGACGGGCGCGTCGGCTGCGACGCCGGAGCCTGCGGTGACCAGACCCGTCGACCCTGCTCTGTTGGCGGCTTCTGCGCGCTTGGCAAGAACCTTCTTGGTGTGCACGGAGACCGGTCCCCATTTTTCCTTGATGGTGACAAGGAGTGGGGTCGCGAAGAAGATCGACGAATATGCGCCGACGATCATGCCTACCAGCTGGACCAGCGCCAGGTCCTTCAACGTTCCGACACCGAGAAGCCAGACCGCGACGACCATGAGTGCGAGAACGGGAAGAACTCCGATGACAGTGGTGTTGATCGAGCGCATCAGAGTCTGGTTGACGGCGAGGTTCGCCTGCTCGGCAAAGGTCTTTCGATGCAGATGCAGAATTCCGCGAGTGTTCTCCTCGACTTTGTCGAAGACGATCACCGAGTCGTACAGCGAGAAGCCGAGAATAGTCAACAACCCGATGACCGTCGCAGGTGTGACCTCGAACCCGACAAGCGAATAGACACCGGCGGTCACTATGAGGTCGAAGAACAACGCAGCAAGCGCGGCGATCGCCATGTCACGTTCGTAGCGAATCGCGATGTAGATACTCACGATCACCAGGAACACCAGTAGCGCGATCAAAGCCTTCTGGGTGATCTGACCGCCCCAGGTCTCGCTGACGTCGGAGAAACTGATGGCGTTCGGCGAGGGTGTTCCGGTGCTGTCGACCGGTTGGAAGGTCTCGAACAGTGCGTTTCGGACCTGATCCACCTGATTGGCCTCGAGCGCTTCGGATCTCACCTGAACGGTCGCCGCAGCGCCCGAACCGACAGTCTGAACCGCCTCCGGACCGAAACCGAGGGTGTCTGTGAACACCGTCTCGACCTGCTCGGACGTGATGCTGCCGTCTGCCGGTACCTGAATCTTGGTACCGCCCTCGAAGTCGATACCGAGCGTGAATCCGCGAACAACCATGCTCAGGAGGCAGATCAGCACGATCACGCCGGTCAGCGTGTAGTAGAACCGCCTGCGACCCACGACCTCGAAGGCACCGGTTCCGGTGTACAGCCGCGAAAGCCAACTACGCGTCGGCTGTGCGCTTTGGTCGACCCCTGAGTCCTCGAGCAAGGTAGAACCGGTGCCGGTGGACTTCTGTGAAGAATCGGACATCTCAGGCCCCCGTCGTCGGTGCATCGGCTGCTGCTTTGCGTGCCATCGTGCGCGCGGCGGCGCGTTTGCGCTCCTGCGCGATCTGCGCGACGGCTCCCAGTCCGTTCACCCCGGGTTTCGACCAGAACTTCGATTTCGACGCGAGGTGGACGAGAGGCCAGGTCACCAGGAACACCACGACAACGTCGAGGACCGTGGTCAGACCGAGGGTGAACGCGAAGCCCTGCACCTGGCCGACGGCCAGAACGTAGAGCACGACGGCGGCGATGAAGCTGACGGCGTTTCCGGACAGGATCGTCTTACGCGCGCGCGTCCACCCGCGCGGAACTGCCGATCGGAAGCTTCTGCCTTCGCGGATCTCGTCTTTGATGCGTTCGAAGAACACGACGAAGGAGTCCGCGGTCATACCGATACCGATGATCAGACCGGCGATGCCTGCCAGGTCGAGCGTGAAGTTGATCCACCGCCCGAGCAGCACCAGGATGCCGTACACCATCGCGCCGGCCAGGATCAGCGACAGCGCGGTCAGGAAGCCGAGTGCGCGGTAATACGCTAGGCAGTACAGAAGTACGAGAGCCAGGCCGATTGCGCCGGCGAGCAGTCCCGCGTCGAGCGAGGCGAGGCCGAGGGTCGCGGACACCGTTTCGGCTTCCGAGGACGCGAACGACAACGGCAGCGAGCCGTACTTCAGCGTGTTCGCCAACTCGGACGCACCCTGGGCCGTGAACTGACCGGTGATGGACGTTGCGCTGCCCGCAGGCGTCGCACCCTGAATTTGCGGTGCACTGACGACCTTCGAGTCCAGCGTGAACGCAGCCTGGCTACCGATGTTCTCCGCGGTGAACTTCGCCCAGGTGTTGCTGCCCTCGGAATCGAAACTCAGGCTCACCTCGTGGCGGGATTGCTGCGTGTTGAATCCCGAGGTCGCGTCCGAAATCTGCTGGCCGTCGATGATGCTCGGGCCGAGCAGATAAACCGCGGTGCCGTCGGTAGAGCACGCCACCAGAGGGAGCGCCGGATCGTCGTTACCTTGCAGCGGGTCCGGAGCGTTGCAGTCGATGGTCGCAAGTGCGGCCTGCTGAACCTGCTGGTCCTCGCTCTGCCGCAGCGCCTTCGCTTCGGTAATCTCGTCGGCCGTCTGTTCGGCGTCGGTTCCCGGCTGCTCCGCAGCGGGCTCGTCTGCAGCGGGCTCGTCTGCCGCTGGTGCCGGCTCGATCGTGCTGGGGTCCTGGGCCGGGAACGGACGACCCTGCGGAACTGCGTCACCTGCCGGTGCGGGTGTCTCAGCTGCTGGAACTTCCGCTGCGGGGGCCTCACCAGCGGGGGCGCCCGCTGCGGGCTGGGTGGCCTGAATGACCGGCCGAATGAACAGGCGGGCGGTCTGACCGAGTGTGCGCGCCTGCGAGCTGTCGTCGCCGGGCACCGTGATGACGAGATTCTCACCGTCGATGAGCACCTCGGACCCCGCGACACCGAGACCATCGACGCGGGTGGTGATGATCTGCTGCGCCTGCGCCAGACTCTCCCGGCTCGGTGAACTGCCGTCCGGTGTACGCGCGGTCAGCGTGACGCGGGTGCCGCCCTCGAGATCGATGCCCAGCTTGGGCGTGGGCGACTTGTCTCCGGTGAAGAAGACCAATGCATACACAACGGCCATCAGGACGCCGAACACGGCGAGATAGCGGGATGGATGCACCGATCCGCTTGAAGTTGCCACGGTCTGTGATTCTCCTCTTGGCAATTGACGATGGTGACGGCGGTTGACGATCACGAAAGACTTCGGTGCGCCGATCAGGGAAAAACGGACACCCTGGTCCCCGCACGCGAAACCGCTGCCGGAACGTGTCCGACAGCGGTTGCGGTCATCTTTCGGTCACTCTTTGTCTAGGCGACGCGCGCTCTGCTCGACCGTCTCGTCGGCGACAGGCTCTGTAGTGCTCTTCTTCTCCAGCGACGGTCCGGCACCCTCGACACCCGACAGGTCGTCCGGTGCAACGAACTGGTCGGCGTCGGTCGACTCGTCGATGTCGGCGGGAAGGACCTCACGCACCACGGCGCGCGACCACGTGGTGATGATTCCGTCCGCGACCTCGAGGTCGATGGTGTCCTCTTCTACCAGCACTACGCGGGCATACAGTCCAGCGGTCGTCACGACCTCGTCGCCGACCTTCAAGGAGTCCTGCAACGCCTGAGTGTCGGCGAGGACCCTCTTCTGTTTGCGGACATTGAGAAACATCGGTACGAGCAGTGCCACGATCAGCAGCGGAAATAGCAGTTCCATCTTGTACGTCAGTCCTAAAATCGTCTCGGTTGGCGTGTCGTCTCGGCAATGAAGAAGTGCCGCGCGTTCGTCCTAGTGTGCCACTAGCTCACCGGTGATCTGTCCGGCTCCCGCTGTTTATCAGCAGATTATTCGAACAAGCCCTGCTGAGCCTCGTTGGTTCGCACAGAAATGCCACCGATCGCAAGGTCCGGCGGCGGAACGAGACCGAGGTGAGTCCACGCCGCCGCTGTGGCGACACGCCCGCGCGGCGTTCGTGCGACCATCCCCGCGCGCACGAGAAACGGTTCGCAGACTTCCTCCACGGTCGCCGGTTCTTCGCCGACCGCCACAGCGAGAGTCGACACTCCGACCGGTCCTCCACCGAAGCTTCTGATCAAGGCACTGAGAACGGCGCGGTCGAGGCGGTCGAGACCGAGTTGATCCACGTCGTAGACCACGAGGGCTTCCTGCGCGGTCTGCTTCGTGACCGTTCCGTCGCCGCGAACCTCGGCGTAGTCGCGGACTCTGCGAAGCAGACGGTTAGCGATCCGAGGGGTGCCACGCGACCGTCCGGCGATCTCGGCGCAGCCTTCCTTGTCGATGGGAACGCCGAGTATCCCGGCCGATCGCAGCAAGATCTTCTCCAGCTCCTCGGGCTCGTAGAAATCCATGTGCGCGACGAATCCGAAGCGATCACGCAATGGCCCGGTGAGGGCGCCGGATCTGGTGGTGGCTCCGACGAGGGTGAAGGGCGCGACCTCGAGCGGGATCGACGTCGCGCCCGGGCCCTTCCCAACGACCACGTCGACCCGAAAGTCCTCCATGGCCAGGTAGAGCATTTCCTCCGCCGGGCGTGCGATTCGATGGATCTCGTCGATGAAAAGCACATCACCCTCGACGAGATTGCTCAGCATCGCGGCGAGGTCACCGGCCCGTTCGAGGGCGGGTCCCGATGTGAGCCGTAGCGACGTATTGAGTTCCTGGGCAATGATCATGGCCATCGACGTCTTGCCTAGGCCAGGCGGACCGGACATCAGGATGTGATCGGGCGTGCTGCCCCGCAGCTTGGCTCCGGTCAGGACAAGCTGGAGTTGCTCTCGCACTCGGGGTTGCCCGATGAAGTCGGTCAACGACTTCGGCCGCAGACTCGTTTCGACGTCGCCGTCGTCCGAGATGATCTCGGCGCTCACCTGCGACTCCTCGAACTCTGCGGCGTCGCTCACTTGCTCTTACCCAGGGAAGCGAGAGCCGACCGCAACGCTGCCGAGGTGGTCGCGTCCGGTTGCGCGGCCAGAACCGCATCCGTGGCATCCTCGGCCTGCTTCAGCGGGAAGCCGAGACCGGTGAGCGCTTCGACGATCTGGTCGCGAACCGGGTTCCCACCGGTCGAACCCGATGGAAGCGATGTCGCGCCTGATCCGCCGACGATTGCGTCTACCTTGTCTCTGAGCTCGACGATCATGCGCTCGGCTCCGCGCTTACCGATGCCGGGCACTCGCGTCAGGGCGGTGATGTTGCTGTCCGCGAGGGCAGTGCGCAGCGAGTGTGGATCGAGCACTGCCAGCGTCGCCATCGCGATTCGCGGACCGACGCCGGACACCGTCAGCAGCAACGAGAACAGGTCCCTCGACTCGCTGTCCTCGAACCCGTACAGCGTCATCGAGTCCTCGCGCACGATCATCGTCGTCAGTAGCCTCGACTCCGACCCGCGGGCGAGTGTTCCGAGCGTCGCGGGTGTCGCATTGACCCGGTAACCCACTCCCGACGCCTCGAGAACCGCATGGTCGAGGGCGATCTCGAGGACTTCCCCGCGAATCGACGCAATCATCGGGCGCGCGCCTCTTTCTTGGCCTTGATCTTGGTGGCGCTGCCGAGCTTCTTCGCTGCAGCTGCCCTGGACTTGCGCTCCTCGGCCAGACGAGCCTCGTACTTCCGCTTCTGTTCCGCGGCCATCGCCTCGGCCTGAGCCATTCTGGCGATCATGGGAGCCCGCCAGCAATGGCAGATCCCCAGGGCCAGGGCGTCGGCCGCGTCCGCAGGAGTGGGCGCCGTCTGCAAACCCAGAATGCGCATCACCATCGCGGTGACCTGAGCCTTGTCGGCGCTACCATTTCCGGTGACAGCCGCCTTCACCTCACTTGGGGTGTGAAAGCACACGTCGATCCCCCGGCGGGCCGCCGCAAGGGCGATGACACCACCCGCTTGTGCGGTTCCCATCGCGGTTCGAACATTGTGCTGAGCGAAGACGCGTTCGATGGCAACTACATCCGGCCGGTGGGTATCCAGCCAGTACTCCGCTGCCTCCGCGATCCGCAACAACCGTTGCGCGAGGTCCATGTCGGCGGGCGTTCGAACCACGTCGACATCGAGAGCGATGACGCTGCGCCCTGCCCCGCCCTCGATCAAACTCAACCCACACCGGGTCAAGCCGGGGTCGACGCCCATGACGCGCACTGTTGCCACCTTCCGCTTACGAACTGTTGTTCGATAGCGTAGCGGAGGACTACCGCAGCGCGCGGCTGCGACACCCGCTCGACGGATCGGCGTCAGTCTTCTTCGAGCTCGGCCAGTACCTCATCGGACAGTTCGACATTGGAGTACACGTTCTGCACGTCGTCGCTGTCTTCGAGAGCGTCGATGAGCTTGAACACCTTGCGCGCACCGTCTGCGTCGACAGGGACGCTGACCGAGGCCTGGAAGCTCGCCTCGGCGGAGTCGTAATCGATGCCCGCCTCCTGCAGCGCCGAACGCACTGCGACGAGATCGGTGGGCTCGCTGACGATCTCGAAGGTGTCACCGTTGTCGGTGATCTCCTCGGCACCGGCGTCGAGCACTGCCATCAGGACGTCGTCCTCGCTCTGGCCGTTCTTCTCCAGAGTGACCAGTCCCTTGCGCGAGAACAGGTAGGACACCGATCCAGGATCGGCCATGTTGCCGCCGTTGCGGGTCATCGCAACGCGTACTTCACCGGCTGCCCGATTGCGGTTGTCCGTCAGACACTCGATGAGTACTGCCACGCCGTTGGGTCCGTAGCCCTCGTACATGATCGTCTGCCAGTCGGCGCCACCGGTTTCTTCACCGGCGCCTCGCTTGCGGGCCCGCTCGATGTTGTCGATGGGCACCGAGGTCTTCTTCGCCTTCTGAATGGCGTCGAACAACGTCGGATTGCCCGTCGGATCGCCACCACCGGTACGTGCCGCCACCTCGATGTTCTTGATGAGCTTGGCGAACGACTTGCCGCGTCTGGCGTCGATCACCGCCTTCTTGTGCTTGGTGGTGGCCCATTTGGAGTGGCCGCTCATGCGATGGAGCCCCTTTCGTACATACAACAAGTGTTCGTAGTTTACGCGTGCGTGGCGTTGGTCGACTCCAGATGGCTCGGCCGGTCTCGGAATCGAGGCGCTACGCCGCCCGAACCAGGTTCACGAACTGCTGATGAACACGTCGATCACCGGTCACCTCGGGATGGAAACTCGTGGCCATGACCACGCCCTGCCTGACGGCAACGACCTTGCCTGCCGCGGGGCCGTCGGGAACAACGGCGAGCACCTCGACATCGTCTCCGACTCGTTCCACCCATGGCGCACGAATGAACACTGCTCGCACAGCATCACCGTCGATGCCGACGAACTCGAGATCTGTTTCGAACGAGTCGACCTGACGACCGAAGGCGTTGCGACGGACGGTGATGTCGAGCCCATCGAGATGCTGCGCGTCCGGCCGGGTGTCGAGCACCTCGGTGGCGAGCAGAATCATGCCCGCGCACGAACCGTAGGCCGGTAGTCCGTCCTTCAACCGCGCGCGCAGCGGCTCGAGCAGATCGAATACCGATAGCAGATTGCTCATGGTGGTGGACTCCCCTCCGGGGATGACGATTCCGTCGACTGCGTCCAGTTCGGAGGGGCGTCGCACGGTGATGCCAGTCGCGCCACTCGTCGACAGCGCGTCCAGATGCTCGCGGACGTCACCCTGCAACGCAAGTACGCCGATGGTCGGGCCACTCATTTGGGCACGAACGGATCGGTGATCGTCTTCGACGTGTCGCGCTCGATGCGCATGAGTCCTTCTTGCACGACTGCGGCGACCATTCGACCCTGCCTGTCGAAGATCCGTCCCTGTGCAAGCGCTCGACCGAAATCGGCGGACGGCGACGTCTGGTCGTACAGCAACCACTCGTCTGCGCGGAAGGGCCGCAGGAACCACAGCGCATGATCGAGCGACGCCGTCTGCGTGACGACATCGCGATGGGGAACCTTTGCCGAACCGATCAGCGTCATGTCCGACATGTACGCGAGTGTGCACACGTGGAACACCTGGCTGTCCGGAAGAAGATCCCGGTACCGGAACCACACTCGTTGCTGCGCGGCGAGACTCGCGTGCTTCTCGGTCTGATCGTCCGGGATCCTGCGAATGTCCCACTCCTTCCACTCTTCGTAGAACGAATTGTCGAAGTTGGGAAGATCGCGTGGATCAGGCAGGGATTCGGGTTCCACGACGCGAGGCATCGTGTCCTGATGCGATATTCCATCATCGTCGACGTGGAACGACGCGGACATGGTGAAGATCGCCTTGCCGTCCTGGATGCCGGTCACTCGGCGAGTACAGAACGAACGTCCGTCGCGGATACGCTCGACCATGTAGACCGTCGGTTCGGTCGGATTGCCGGGCCGGATGAAATAGCCGTGCAGCGAATGAACACGATACTGCTCGTCGACGGTGTTGACGGCGGATGCCAAAGCTTGGCCGGCGACTTGGCCGCCGAACGTCCGTTGCAACAGACTCGGGAACGTCCGACCACGAAAGATGTCGTTCTCTATGCGCTCGAGTTCGAGAATGTCCTCGATACTGGCCATTGGTCACCTTTCTTGTCACTGCTGGTGAAGGCTAACAAGCCAGTCGACAGGCAAGATGGGCTGGTGCCCCACCACGATTCTGCGGCCGCTGCACCGATATTTCCCGACCTCCTCGTGGAGAGGATCTGCGATCGAATTCCACTCGGCCGTCGGACAATCGGTGTGGTCGACGGTGCGGACGCCGCCGAGCCCGTCGCCTTCGCTCACCGGATCCGCGAGCGAATTCGATCCTCCGGACGTTCTTGTGAGGTAATCGACCTTCACGACTATGTTCGTCCTGCGTCACTGCGATTCGAGTATTCCAAGAACGACGAACTGACCTACCGGACAGCGTGGTTCGACTTCGACGCCGTCGACCGCGAAGTGGTGGCGCCTCTGCGCGCCGGTGGCCGAGGCCGCTTTCTTCCCAGGCTCTGGGACGAAGCGACCGATCGCTCAGCGCGCGCCCGACTCGTCGATGCAGCACCGGACCAAGTACTCGTCATCGCGGGCCCGACGATCCTAGGCCGAATCGACGACGCCGCGGTGACCGTGCACCTGAAGCTGAGCGAGGGCGCGCTCCGCAGAAGAACACCGGTCGAGGCCAGTTGGACGATCCCGCCGATTCTCACCTATTACGCCGACACCGAGTTCGAACCCGACTTCACCGTTCGGTGGGACCACCCGGACAAACCTGCTCTGCTCACCCGCGGATGAGTCGACGAGTCACCAACCGCGCTCGGCCAGCCGGTGACCGACGGGGAGATCGTCGACGTTGATACCGACCATTGCCTCGCCGAGCCCGCGGGAGATCTTCGCGAGCACGTCGGGATCGTCGTGGAACGTCGTCGCCTTCACGATGGCCTCGGCGCGTTCCTTCGGGTTGCCGGACTTGAAGATTCCGGATCCGACGAAGACGCCTTCGGCACCGAGTTGCATCATCATCGCTGCGTCTGCCGGAGTCGCGATGCCGCCCGCGGTGAACAACGTGACCGGAAGCTTGCCGGCGCGAGCAACCTCGACAACGAGGTCGTACGGTGCCTGAAGTTCTTTGGCGGCGACGTACAACTCGTCTTCGGGGAGCGAGGTCAGACGGCGAATTTCGTCGCGGATCTTGCGCATGTGGGTGGTCGCGTTCGAGACGTCGCCCGTTCCTGCCTCACCCTTCGATCTGATCATCGCGGCGCCCTCGGTGATTCGACGCAATGCCTCGCCGAGGTTGGTGGCACCGCACACGAACGGAACGGTGAAGTTCCACTTGTCGATGTGGTTGGCGTAGTCGGCCGGTGTCAGCACCTCCGACTCGTCCACGTAGTCGACACCGAGGCTCTGCAGGATCTGGGCCTCGACGAAGTGACCGATGCGAGCCTTGGCCATGACCGGGATGGATACCGCGGCGATGATGCTGTCGATCATGTCCGGATCGCTCATCCGCGATACTCCGCCTTGGGCGCGGATGTCTGCGGGGACCCGTTCGAGTGCCATGACGGCGACGGCGCCCGCGTCCTCGGCGATCTTCGCCTGATCGGCGGTGACCACATCCATGATCACGCCGCCCTTGAGCATCTCGGCCATTCCGCGCTTGACCCGAGCTGTTCCTCTTCCGGAGGCACCACTGTTGTCGGAAGCCCTGCTGGTATCGGAAGCAGTGGATGCGGGCACGATGGGGCTGGTCACAGCGAACTCCTGAGGTGTGGGGACAGTCTGGCTCGTTTGGAGCGCGCTCGATAATAGGCCGAACTGGTGCTTGTTCCCATAGCCAGTGCGAGGGTGCTGGACCCCTCAGCGGATAGCGCGCACGTCCGGCTCGACGCGTCGGGCCAGCACGATGTTCACTTCGTCGAGCAACTCCGCCAGATCCTGTGGATACACGGTTTCCCCGGTCGAGGCGAGGGATCGGATGTCGGCTTCTGTGCACCACCGATACCCGGTCACCGTGCGACGTTCCAGATCGGAGAACCCGGCGTGTTCGGGCTCGAACTCCTGAGTGCGGTATGCGAAGAAGAGTTCCTCGGAACGCAGCAGCGTCCCGTTGAACGGGAAGGTCGCCACCCGTCTCCACAGTGGGCCCTTCAGATCAGCTGCGGCAACCGTCAGGCCTGTTTCTTCGCGCACTTCCCGCACTGCTGCTTCCCGCAGATTCTCACCCGATTCCACGGCACCGCCGATAGTGAACCAAAAGTAGACATCGGGAACGGCGGGATCGTGGCCGCGCAGCAGCAATACTCGGCCTCGCTCATCGAGGAGGACGACACGCGAGGAGGTGCGCTGAACAGCGCGTCCCTCGTGTCCGAACGTCTCGGATGCCGAACGCTCAGCGATCTCGAAATAGGTGGGCAACTGGGCGGTTCCACCGAGGTGAAGCAGCCGAACGGGCGCAGTGGTGCGGAGTGCGAGAGTGTCGCGTACCGCGTCGTTGTGGAATCGTCGTGCGATCAGCACACGCGCCTCTGCGTCGGCGAGCTCGGCGACGAGCCTGGGAGGTAGGTCGGCTGGGTCGAGTGCTGCCAGCGCCACCGACACCGCGTTCTCTGCGGCCTCACGATGTGCACGATCGGCTCGCTCTGCCGTGTCCGCCAACGCTGCCAGATGTCTACTCTCCTCGAGACTGCTGCGCGTCGCGGCAGACACTGCCCGGGCAACGACGGCACGCCTGGCCAAAGCCGAATCGAGAGACTGCCAGGCCAGATCGGATCGGACGTGCAGCCGATCGAGTCGATTCGCCGTTCCGTAGGCCCACAGACCGATCACCAGGATCAGAACAGCAACGAGGCCGACTACAAGGATGGTCAGAGCAGACAGCGTCATCAGCTTGCAGCCCGCACTTTCTGTCCTCCGATGGTCACGGCCTCGTAGACCCGCATGATCTGCTCGGCAACGACGGGCCAGTCGTAGTCCGTCACGGCGCGGGACGCCGCTGCAACGAGTCCTGCCCTCATCTCCCTGGAGGACAGAAGCGAGTCGAGCGCAGCGGCCAATCCAGCGGAGTCACCGACAGGCACCAGCAATCCCGCGGCGCCGTCTCGAAGCACCCGGCGGAACGCGTCGAGCTCGCTGGCGACCACCGCGGTTCCCGACGCCATTGCTTCCACCAGCACGATGCCGAAGCTTTCGCCCCCGAGGTTCGGTGCGCAGTACACATCGGCGCTCCGCAGTGCGGACGCCTTTTCGGCGTCGTCGACCTGTCCGAGGAATGTCAGGTGCGATGCCAGCGATCCGGCTTCCTTGCGTAGTTTGTCCTCGTCGCCTCGTCCGACCACGAGAATCTCGACGTCCGGGTGGCGACCGACCAGCTCCGGCAGTGCCGACAGCAGAACCGCCATGCCCTTTCGTGGCTCGTCGAAGCGGCCGAGGAACAGTACGGTCCCGCCGGACCTCGGGTAACCGGGAAGCATCGGTGCGCGGGCGAATGCCTGTACGTCGACGCCGTTGGGAATCTCGACGGCGTCGCTTCCCAGAGCCTCGACCTGCCATCGTCGTGCCAACTCCGATACAGCGATGCGGCCACTGATCTTCTCGTGGTAGGGCCGCAGGACACCTTGAAACGTACTGAGCACCAACGACTTCGTGGTGGAGGTGTGGAAGGTCGCCACGATCGGACCCTCGGCGGCCTTGAGCGCAAGCATCGACAGGCTCGGCGCGTTCGGTTCGTGGATGTGCAGGACGTCGAAGTCGTTCTCGGCGATCCACTTTCGGATTCGCGAGTAGGTGATCGGCCCGAATCGCAACCGGGCGACCGATCCGTTGTACGGAATCGCCAACGCCTCACCGGCGGATACGACGAAGCTGGGAAGCACCGTCTCGTCCGACGCAGGAGCGAGAACGCTGACGCGGTGGCCACGTTCGATGAACACCACAGCCAACTGCTCGACGTGCGCCTGTACTCCGCCGGGAACATCGAACGAGTACGGGCATACCATCCCGATCCTCACGAGTCCTCGATCCTCGCGCGCCGTGCATCGGACAGGTCAGCCAGCCACAGCGGCTGCAGCATGTGCCAGTCCTCGGGATGAGCGGCGATGTTGGACGCGAACCGATCCGCCAATTCCTGTGTCGCCTTCTCCACTCCCCCGTCGACATCGATGCGCGGTGAGATCGTGAATCCCCATCCGTCGCCGTCGAAGTAGCAGTGCACCGCAAGCAGGTGCGCTCCGGTGTCGATCGCGAGTTTCGCCGGGCCCGCCGCCATCCGTGTCTCCTCGCCGAAGAACGTCACCGGCACACCGTGCTTCGCGAGATCCCGCTCGCTGAGAAGACAGACGATCTTGTTCTCACGCAAACGATCCGACAATGCAGCGAACGGCGGAACCTCGCCGCCGCTGAGAGGAAAGATCTCGAATCCGAGACTTTCTCGGTAGTCGACGAATCGCTGGTAGAGCGACTCCGGCTTCAACCGCTCTGCCACTGTTGCGAGTTGTCCGTAGTACCGAACGAGCCACATACCGGCCATATCCCAGTTGCCGCTGTGGGGAAGCGCGAGAACAGCGCCGACGCCCTCGGCAATGGCGGCATCGAGGTGCTCGCGACCGTGCACACACTCGTCGATGACCGCAGCCTGCTCGTCCAGATTCATGGACGGAAGTCGAAAAGCTTCGCGCCAATATCTCGCGTACGAGCGGACGCTGGCCCGAATCAACTCGTCCGGCACGCTGTCCGCCGGTACACCGAGTACGCGAGCGAGGTTGCGACGCAGCTGCTGCGGTCCACCGTTGCGGCCCGCTGCGAAGTCGGCGCCCTTGTCGAAAAGTCTGCGCGCCACGCCGTCGGGCAAACCGCGAACGACGCGCCACCCTGCGGCATAGCCGGCATCGCTGGCGCGTTCGGCGAACGTCACGACGGCTCGGACTCGTCGTTCGGCGGAGTCGTCGACTTGACGATGATGTCGCGGGCACCCTCGGAGCTGCGCACCGCCAGCACGCGCTGAAACACCGTCACGATGCTCAGAGCCGCAAGTACCCACATTGCCGGGTAGATCACGCTGTCGAGCCACGGAATGTCGTAGTGTCGTCCGACTCCGGTCAGGCCTGCACCGACCAGAACGAAGACCAGACGGTCCGCCCGCTCGATCCATCCGCCGTCTGCGGACAGCCCGCTGGCTTCTGCTCTTGCCTTGGCATACGAGATGACCTGCGAGGTGATGAGACAGATGATGGTAGCGATCAACAACAGTTTGCTCTGCTCGCTGTAGACAGCCCACCAAGCAAGACCGGCGAAGATCGCCCCGTCTGCGACACGGTCACACGTGGCATCGAGTACAGCGCCGTACTTGGTGCCACCGCCGCGCGCCCGCGCCATGGCACCGTCGAGCATGTCGAAGAGGACGAACACTGTGATGACGACAGATCCCCACCACAGGTAGCCCGCGGGATACATCGTCACCGCAGCACCGACGGTGACGACGGTGCCGATCAGGGTCACCGAGTTGGGCGTCAGACCGGTGCTGTTGAGTGCCCGGCCGAGCGGCGCAGTCACTTTCGATACCGGAGCGCGCCCGAAGAAGCTCAGCACCGCGAACCCTCCTTTCGAGTTCTGTTGTTCAGTCCGAAACGGTTCATTCGGCCCAGGCCGCGGCCAGCAGCGCGCGCGTGTCGCGAAGCAACTGCGGCATGACTTTGGCTCCACCGACGACGGTGATGAAGTTTGCATCGCCACCCCACCTCGGCACGATGTGCTGGTGCAGATGCTCGGCGAGGGAACCACCCGCAGCGGCCCCCAGGTTGAGTCCGACGTTGAAACCGTGCGGATTCGACACACTCTTGATGGTTCGAATCGCGTGCTGGGTGAACGACATCAGCTCCGCGCTCTCGGCGGGCGTGAGATCTTCGAGGGCGGCGACCCGGCGGTAGGGCACGATCATCATGTGCCCCGGGTTGTACGGGTACAGGTTGAGTACCGCGTACACCTGCTCCCCGCGCGCTACGACCAGACCGTCCTCGTCGCTCATGTGCGGAATATCCGAGAACGGTTCGCTGGACTTGTTCTTCGCGCCCGGCGCTTCCGCGATGTAGGACATCCGGTGCGGTGTCCACAGTCGCTGGAGCCGGTCGGGATCACCGAAACCGGTGTCGACGATCGACGCGTCCTGTTCGGGCATGGTCAACTCACTCCTGATCTTCGCTGAAGAGCGTGGCAGTGGGAGATGCGTTGTTGCGGGCGGAGATCCAATCGGCGACGAGGTCCACGGCGCGAGCAGTCGGGACCCCGTTCACCTGGCTGCCGTCACGGAAGCGGAAGCTGACCGCACCTGCTTCGACGTCCCGTTCACCGGCGAGCAGCATGAACGGGACCTTCTGCGCTGTCTGGTTGAAGATCTTCTTCTGCATCCGGTCGTCACCGGCGTCGACCTCGGCTCTGATGCCATGCTTCTTCAGCTCTTTCACCACCGCGAACAGGTGGTCCTGGTGCACCTCGGCGACGGGGATGCCGACCACCTGCACGGGTGCGAGCCAGGCCGGGAACGCACCGGCGTAGTGCTCGGTCAACACTCCGAAGAATCGCTCGATGGAGCCGAACAACGCACGGTGGATCATCACCGGGCGTTCCTTCGTCCCGCCCGATGCGGTGTATTCGAGTTCGAAGCGCTCGGGAAGGTTGAAGTCGAGCTGAATGGTCGACATCTGCCAGGTCCGACCGAGAGCATCCTTCGCCTGAACGGAGATCTTGGGGCCGTAGAACGCAGCGCCGCCGGGGTCGGGCACCAGGTCGAGGCCCGACGCCGCCGCCACCTCGGCGAGGGTGTTGGTCGCCTCTTCCCAGACCTCGTCGCTGCCGACGAACTTGTCCGGGTTTCTGGTGGAGAGTTCGAGGTAGAAGTCGTCGAGCCCGTAGTCCTTCAGCAGACCGAGAACGAATTCGAGGGTGCTGGTGAGCTCGCCGCGCATCTGCTCGCGGGTGCAGAAGATGTGCGCATCGTCCTGGGTCATGCCGCGCACCCGAGTCAGACCGTGGATGACGCCCGACTTCTCGTAGCGGTAGACCGAACCGAACTCGAAGAGGCGCAACGGCAATTCACGGTACGAGCGCCCCCGGGAACGGAAGATCAGGTTGTGCATCGGGCAGTTCATCGGCTTGAGGTAGTAGTCCTGGCCGGGCTTGCGCACGTCGCCGTTCTCGTCGAGTTCGGCGTCCAGGTGCATAGCCGGGAACATCCCGTCGCGGTACCAGTCGAGGTGACCCGAGACCTCGTAGAGGTGGCCCTTGGTGATGTGCGGGGTGTTGACGAACTCGTAGCCCTCTTCGATGTGCCGCTGGCGGGAGTAGTTCTCGAGCTCGTTGCGGATCACGCCACCCTTCGGATGGAACACCGGCAGACCGGAGCCCAGCTCGTCGGGAAAGCTGAACAGGTCCAGCTCGGATCCGAGCTTACGATGGTCGCGACGTTCCGCCTCGGCCAGCAGTTCGAGATGCGCATCGAGTGCCTCGGCCGACTCCCACGCGGTTCCGTAGATCCGCTGCAGATCCGCGTTGTCCTGATTGCCGCGCCAGTACGCAGCCGAACTGCGGGTGAGCTTGAATGCGGGCACGTACTTCGTGGTCGGGATGTGCGGGCCTCGGCACAGGTCACCCCAAATCCGTTCTCCGGTCCGGGGGTTCAGGTTGTCGTATGCGGTCAGCTCGCCGCCACCGACCTCCATGATCTCGGGATCGTCGATGCCGGACTTGTCGTTGACCAGCTCCAACTTGTACGGCTCGTTGGCGAGTTCCTCGCGTGCCTGCTCGATCGACGAGTAGACCCGCCGCGAGAATCGTTGTCCCGCCTTCACGATCTGCTTCATCTTCTTCTCGAGGGCGGTCAAATCCTCGGGAGTGAACGGCTGCTCGACATCGAAGTCGTAGTAGAAACCGTCTTTGATGAAGGGGCCGATGCCGAGCTTGGCAGTCGGGAAGAGTTCTTGAACGGCCTGAGCGAGAACGTGCGCGGCCGAGTGCCGGATGACACTTCGTCCGTCCTCGGTGTTCGCTGCGACCGGTTCGACCTCGACATCCGATTCCGGAGCCCACGAGAGGTCCCGCAACTTCCCGTCCACGTCTCGGACTACGACGATCGCGTCAGGACCCTTGTTCGGAAGCCCCGTGTCTCGAAGCGCCGTTCCGGCGGTCGTTCCTGCCGGCACCATGATGCGGGCGAGCGAGACGGCGGTTGCGGGCATGGTCACGGCGATGTACTCCTCGATTGTCCTGACGCGGTCGGAAGACCGATGACAGCCTATCGGCTGTCGGGCACTGACTCGTCGTCACACCGCACTGCGCGATCAGAGCGGACTGGCCAGCCAGGTCCAGTCCAGACCGAACCATCCGCCCACGAGCGAGAAGGTGCCCAGCAGCCACAGGGTCGCAACCACGATGAGCGTCGTCAGCAGTGCACTTGCTGCTTTGACGACGATCGATTGGCGAGAAAACCACGCCATGAAGCGGTCGTACCGCGCGCGAGCGAACTTCAGAAGCCGATGTGCCCAGGTGAACTCGGAGGCCAGAATGCCGAGACCAGCGAACACGATCAACCAACCCGGACCCGGGTACGGGATTGCCACGATGCCGAGACCCAGAACGATGACTCCGACCACGGCCACCGTGATTCGGTATGCAAGGTCGAGTGTGGGATTGGCGGCGATCTTCGCGCGGAGTCGACGCCGTCGGTCGCCCAAGCGGTCGAAGACACCGTCCTCGTCCACACTGTCGCGATTCTTCTCGTCAGCGCGAGCATCGTCAGTAGTCACCGCACCAGGCTACCGGCGGTGCTACGAAAGAAGCCCTATGCGCAGGCGCATAGGGCTTCCATTCTCTGTGGTCCCGGCTGGGATCGAACCAGCGACCTTCCGCGTGTGAAGCGGACGCTCTTCCACTGAGCCACGGGACCGGACGAGGCAAAACATTAACATGCGGCCCTCGATGATCTCGAATCGCCCCATCCGACCCTTCCGAGTCCTCCGGACACATCGAAAACCGGGGCGAACGTGGGCCGCAGCCGGCAAATAGCACGCCTGACCACCTGATTTGTGAGTTCGCGAGAAGTTAGTCTAATGTTTTCACCGCACCACGGAGACAGCAAATGTCACCGAGGCGCATGCGGATGTGGCGCAGTGGTAGCGCATCACCTTGCCAAGGTGAGGGTCGCGGGTTCGAATCCCGTCATCCGCTCGAGGACCAGGGCAGCCAAGAACCATAGGCCCATGGTGGAGTGGCCGAGTGGTGAGGCAACGGCCTGCAAAGCCGTGCACACGGGTTCGATTCCCGTCTCCACCTCGTATGTGAAGTTAGTGTTGGCGTTTCGAGGCTCCCGGCCTTCGATTCGAGTACATGCGCGATTAGCTCAGCGGGAGAGCGCTTCCCTGACACGGAAGAGGTCACTGGTTCAATCCCAGTATCGCGCACCATAGTTCGACCAGGTCAGGCCCCCTTTCGAGGGGGCCTTTCTTGTCTTATCCTTGGGCACGTCGACCGACGGCCGCGTCGCTGACGATGTGGGCGATTCGCGCTGCCCGTGTTGCGTCGCGCGAGGCACTGACGATCCACCACAGCATCTGCTTGCGAGCGCTGGGCGGAAAACTGTCCCAGTTGCGTCGAGCGTGCGGGACCCGGTCCAGCGCTGCCTTCAACTCAGCTGACTCCCTGAGGTCTTCGACTTGGTCCAAAATGGTCCACCAGCCGTTGGCTTTCGCGGCGGCAATAGCGTCGCGACCAGCGTCGGTCATGAGGCCACGTGCTTCCATATCGGCCGCACGTTCGCGGTTGAGCCGGGTCCAAGAACTCTTGGATCTTCGCGGCGTGAAGAGCTGCAAGTTGCGCTCTTCGTCGAGGATGGTGCTGGTGGAGTCGATCCAACCGAAGCAGATGGCTTCCTCGACGGCCTCAGGGTACGGGCATCGTGGTCGTCCGGTGTCGGTGCGCCATGAGCACAACCACACTCCGCGGACCGACGAGTGGTTGCTGCTCAGCCATGTGCGCCACTGTGTCCGAGTCTCGGCGTGAATGATCGGGTAGTCGAACTTCCATGTTGCGGGGTGGGCGGAGGCGGGCGGCTGTGATTCCGAAGCGGTCATTCTTCCTCCAGGCTCGTTGTTCACTTCTTCAGCTTGCCGACGATCCAGGACAACTGTTGTCCGCAATCCGTGATGAGCAGCAATCCAGTGCGAG
Source organism: Rhodococcus sp. FG69 (assembly GCF_057808915.1). NCBI lineage: Bacteria > Bacillati > Actinomycetota > Actinomycetes > Mycobacteriales > Nocardiaceae > Rhodococcus > Rhodococcus sp. FG69. The sequence continues at coordinate 23,190 of NZ_JBMDIX010000050.1, forward strand.
GCGGGTGGTGATTCAGCTCATAAACGTGCACTCTGGAGACGCAGCCCACCCCGAACGGAAGGAAGCCACCCATGGCGGACGACAGCCACGAGGGAAACGCGACCGAGGTACAGGTCGATGACGAGACTCGTAGGAAAGCGGAGGAACAGGTGGCCGGGATCGACAAGAAGTACGAACCGGGCTCACGACCGACCGTCACGCTGCCCGGGACGAACGGGATGGTCTCCGGCACCGCATTCGCAGACATGGTGGACGAAAACGGCGACCTGAAAGACGACTCTTCAGCGGATGCCTGACAGCACACACGAGGCCGCGTATGTCGCCGACGGCGGCGTGCGCGGCTTCCTTCACCTCCCCGACGGCAATCCTGTGGCGTCGCTTGCGCTTACACACGGCGCCGGTGGCAACTGCACCGCAAAGCTGCTCGTCGATGTGGCAACAGCATGGTCAGCCCGCGGAATCGCGGTACTCAGATTCGATCTTGCGTTCCGTCAGGCCAGAGAGTCCGGTCCCCCACACCCGTCGAAAGCGCCCGGCGATCGAGACACCGTCCGCGAGGCGGTGACGTACCTCCGTGACCGCGGGCCCGGACCGGTGTTGGTCGGCGGTCACTCCTACGGCGGTCGCCAGGCCTCGATGGCGGTTTCGGAGGACAGCGATCTCGCTGCAGGCTTGCTTCTGCTGTCGTATCCGCTTCACCCGCCGGGCAAGCCCGAGAAGGCTCGCACCGCGCATCTGCCCGATATCGCCATCCCGACACTGTCGGTCTCCGGTACCAAGGATCCTTTCGGGACGCCGACCGAGTTGCGCGAGGCGATAGGTCTCATCCAGGCCGGGACGAGCTTCATCGAGATCACTGGTGCGGGACATGACCTGTCGGCGCACAAGCACCACACCGCGGAGCGGTCGCTGGAGGCGGCGGTCACCCTGTTCGGGATCGACGTGGGCACGGCCACGACTGAGTAGTGACCGCTGTTTCGGCACCGCTTTTCCGCCTGCATCTGACCGAGTGTTCTACTTAAGCCATGCCCACTTGGGGATGGTTCATCGTCGCGCTGGTCCTCATCGACACCGCGGTTCTCGCTGCCTGGTTCCTCGCCCGTAAGAGCCCACGTAAGACTCCAGCAGCCACGGCGCAGCTCATGCTCGCCGGTTTGGACAGCACTGCACGCGAGGAGATCTATCGGCTTGTCGCAGAGAAGAAGAAAATCCATGCGATCAAGCTCTTCCGTGAACGCACCGGCGCCGGGCTCGAGGAAGCCAAGGACATCGTCGAGTCGGTGGAGCGAGGCAATCCACTCCCCTCACCTGCCACCTATACAAACGCCGAAGGACTCGATACCGGCGAATGGGAGGACATCATTCCGAAGTTGCGAGCGCTGAAGAAGGAAGGAAAGGCGATCGCCGCGATCAAGCTCCTGCGCGCGCGGACCGGATTCTCCCTCCGCGAAGCCAAGGAAGCGGTGGACCAGCTGTGACCATCACCGTCGGACCGGCCGGACTCTGGGAGACCGAACAGTTGGCGGACGTCGCAGCCGTGACGTTCCCGCTTGCCTGCCCTCCGGGGTCGACACGTGAATCGATCGAGGCATTCATCGACGACGTGCTCTCACACGAGAAGTTCGGCGAATACCTGAACGATCCGAATCGCACTATTCTCGCTGCGCGAGAGGACGATTCGATAGTCGGCTACGTGATGCTCATCCATGGCGAGCCTTCCGACCCCGACATCGCGCACTCGCTCACGAAGTCACCGACCATCGAGTTGTCCAAGCTCTACGTCTTGCCCGGACATCACGGCCGCGAAGTATCGGCGGAACTGATGTCCTCGGTCCTTGCCCTCGCCGTCGACGCCGGATGTGCCGGGGTGTGGCTCGGCGTTAACCAGCAGAACCACCGGGCACAACGCTTCTACACGAAGCAGGGCTTCGTGAAGGTAGGCACCAAGACCTTCGCACTCGGCAGCGACATCCAAGACGACTTCATCATGGAGCGGACCCTGTAGAACGGTGCGTCAGCCGACCGCAGCGAACCGAGACAGCGCGAGCAGTCGGGAGGTCGCGCGGAGGTACTTCTTCCGGTAGCCACCCGCCAGCATCTCCTCGGTGAAGATCTCGTCGAGCTTCGCGCCCGACGAGGTCACCGGGATACTGGCGTCGTACAACCGGTCGGCGAGGACGACGAGTCGCAGGGCGACGGCCTGATCCGCAGCCGGGTGCACGTTCTTCCAGAACACGGCTTCGACACCGTCGAGAAGCTTCCCGTACCGCGACGGATGCAGCGTGCTCAGATGCGCCAGCAGCTCATCGAAATCGTCGAGCGTTGCACCGTCGATCTGGCCTGCACGCTCGACCAATTCGTCCTCGGACGTCGGGTCGGGGGCCGGCGGCAGATCGCGGTGACGGTAGTCGGGTCCGTCGACGCGAATCGATTCGAAGATGGAACCGAGCTTCTTGATTTCCCGCATGAAGTCCTCGGCTGCGAACCGTCCCTCGCCGAGCTGGCCGGGCAGCGTGTTCGAGGTCGCGACAATGGACACCCCGCGTGCGGACAACTCCGAGAGCAGTCGCGAGACGAGCATCGTGTCGCCCGGATCGTCCAGCTCGAACTCGTCGATGCACAGCACGCTGTGGTTCGACAACTCGTCCAGTGCCTTGTTGAAGCCCAGCGCGCCGACGACGTGCGTCAATTCCACGAACGTGCCGAACGCCTTCGGCTCGGGGACGCTGTGGAAGATCGACGCCAGAAGGTGCGTCTTTCCGACGCCGAATCCGCCGTCGAGATACAACCCGAGTCCGGTTGCGGGGGCCTTCTTGCCGAACAACCCACGCTTGCCGCCCTTGCCGCGGATCTTCGCAACCTTCTGCGAGAACTCCTCGGCTTTCTTCACTGCCTCGGCCTGACTCGGCTCGTTCGGATCGGGAATGTACGAGGAGAAACTGACGTCGTCGAACATGGCCGGCGGCACCATCTGCGCGATCAGTTGGTCGGATGGAACGACGGGATTTCGATCGACAAGACGTGCAGGCATTGGATCAGCCTAACGACGTGGTGTTATCTACTTTATGCAGCTACTGGATATTGCGACCTACTTCACATCGGAGAGCGATGTGGCACGCGTAGCGAAAGGCCCACTCGAGGACGCCGACCTCACGCGGCTGTACGCGTACCCGCCCCGTCCCAGGCGGCCATGGATACGAGTCAACTTCGTCGCCAGCATCGATGGAGCGGTCACAGCGGACGGCGTTTCCGCTGGTCTCGGCACTCCTGCGGACAAGTCCGTGTTCGCCGTTCTGCGCACATTGGCGGACGCTGTCCTCGTCGGCGCGGGCACCGTGCGGGCCGAGAACTACGGTGGCGTGAGCTTCTCCGCCGCGACTCGCAGCGAACGAGCCTCACTCGGCATGACCGAGGTTCCACCTCTCGTCGTGGTCACCGCGTCGGCGAATCTCGATCCGGAGTCGCGGATATTCACCGACTCCGCCGTTCCTCCGATCGTCCTCACCACCTCGTCCGCACCCGCTGAAGCCCGCCGCACGTTGGCGGCGGCGGGTGCTCGCGTGGTGGAGACCGACGGCAACACCGTGACGACCGAATCCATCCTGGCGACCCTGAACGATCTAGGTCTGCATCGGGTTCTCTGCGAAGGCGGGCCAGGCATCTTCGGCCAGCTACTTGCCGACGATGCCGTCGACGATGTCTGCATCACGACCTCACCGGTTCTCGTCGCCGGATCTGCAGGACGGATCTCGCACTCCGCTTCGTCGTCGGTTCGCCGAATGACCCGCGCGCACGTCCTCGCCGACGAAGACGGGACATTACTGACCAGGTGGGTCAAACACCGCAGTGACGCGTAGGGCCCACAGCGGCAGGTGCCCGGCCACGACCGCGCAGAAGTAGATAGCCTCGCAGCGTGATGCAGAATCGATCGTTGCTCGTGTCCATCGTGTGCCTGTCGCTGCTGACAGCGGCGTGCAGCGCCGGGCCGTCCAGCCGACCCGATGTCGCCGTCCTGCAGAACTCCCCTGGTCAGCCGGAGGAGACCGAACCCGGTGATGCCGAACCTGCAATCCCGCCGCTCCAGGTTCCGGTCACGGATCTGCCGTGGCGGGACTGCACGACCGAGACTCTAGACAGGTACGGCTTCACTCCGCGGACGCCAGGTCTGATCCTCGAGTGCGCGGACTTCGAGGCTCCCGTCGATGCGTCGGGCCAGATGTTCGGGTCGTTCTCGGTGGGAACGATGCGCGCGCGGCTCGACCGCACACCTGCGGACGCCGCCCCCATGGTTCTGACATCGGGGTCGGACCGTTCTTCGATCGAAACCCTTACCGACATGGCGGCGGGTCAAGGTGCGACGTTGCTTGCGGACCACCCGATCGTCGCGATCGACAGGCGCGGGATCGGACGATCCGCTGCCGTCGACTGCACCAAGATCGATGCCCGCGCGGCACTGGCCGACCTCGGACAATTCGAGAGGACCGGCGGCGACTCGGTCGACCGAGCGGTCGACGCCGGGCGTGATGCCACCATCGAGTGCACGGACCTCCTGCAACCGCAGGAACTGGCGTTCGCGTCGTCCTACGCTGCGGACGATCTGGAGCAACTACGCATCGGGTGGGGCGTCGACGCCCTCGGGATCATCGGCACCGGAAACGGAGCGACGACCGCGCTTGCCTATGCCGCGCAACATCCCGATCGAGTTGCGCGACTGATTCTGGACTCCCCGAACGGGATAGGCATCGATCAGATGACCGCGGCCGAGCAGAAGACCCAGGGTCGAGAAGCGGCGTTCACAGCCTTCGCTGGGCGGTGTGTCGCCCTCGACTGCTCGCTCGGAGACGATCCACGAGCAGCCGTAGCCGATCTCGTCGCACAGTCGGCCGCGGGCACGCTCGCGCCCGTATCGACTCACGGCCTGCTCGACGGCATTGCCTATGCGCTGGCTTCGTCCACCGGAGATCCGTCGCAGCGCGCTCTCGCACTCGCCGACACTTTGTCGTCGGCACGATCCGGTGACACCACCGCGTTGCAGGAGCTCGCGTCGAGAGCATCCGATGCCTACGGAACCGACGGTCAATTCGTCGCACGGTGTACCGACGGCCAACAGTGGCCGCCGCCGCAGGCGGTGCGCGACGTGAGTTCGTCGTGGGCGCAGTTGTACCCGATCTTCGGAATCGACGCGGCCCTGACCGCGCTGACGTGCTCGTCGTGGCCGACGGCGCCCGCGGCACCCCTTCCCTCCACGGTGCCGATTCCGGTTCTGCTTGTCAGCGGTGCTGCAGACTCGGTGGTCGGCAACGGCGGTTTCGCGAGTGTCACCGGGATCGTCGCAGCCACTGGGACCCGTTCTGCTTCGATGACATGGCAGGGCGCCGGTCACCCTGCACTCGGCGGCTCGCAGTGCGTGCAGTCCGCAGCGGTGACCTATGCGCAGGACGGCACACTGCCGCCGGACGGCAGCGTCTGCCCGGCCTGAGGGTGTCTCGGTGATCGGTAGAGCAGGGTCAAGGTACCGTTCCCGGGTGTCACTTAGCTTTCTCGAGCCGCGGAACGGCCGGTCCACCGCTGACGTAGTCAAATTTGCGCTGTGGCCGTTGGCCATCATGACGGTGATCAACAGGGTTGTGATCAAGGCAGTCAACGGCGACATCACCAATGACTTCAACCCCGTGTACAACGCGGCGCTCGCATTCCTCAACCGCCAGCCCGTCTACACGGCCAATTTCGATTCCGTCGATCCGCATTACCTGTACCAGCCGAGCGCGACGATGCTGCTCTCGCCGCTTGCCGTCATCGATCCGGAACGGTCACGTTGGCTGTTCATCATCGCCAGCACGGTCGCGATTCTCGTTGCCCTGTACATCCTGCTCAGGATCTTCGGCTTTCGTCTCGATTCGGTTGCAGCCCCGGCCCTTTTGCTCGCGGCCTTCGTCAGCGAGACGGTGACGAACACCCTCGTCTTCACCAATTTCAACGGTTTCGTGTTGCTCGGCGAGGTCGCGTTCATCGGATTCCTGTTGCAGCGGAAGGATTTGTCCGCGGGTGTCGCGATGGGGCTGACACTCGCGATCAAGCCCATGCTCGCTCCGCTGCTGCTGCTGCCGTTGATGACCAGACAGTGGAGAGTATTCGTCACCTCGATCGCTGTCCCGGTGGTGATGATGGCGATCGCATGGCCGCTCTCCGTCGACCCGATGGACTTCATCGATCGCACGCTGCCGTACCTACTCCAGACCCGTGACTACTTCAACAGCGCCGTAGTCGGGAACGGTCTCTACTACGGTATCCCCGACCTGTTGCTCCTCGCGATACGCGTCGTATTGGGCCTCATGGTCGTCGTATCGATGTGGCTGCTCTACCGGTACTGCCGCGAGGATCGGCTCTTCTTCTTCGCCACGGCGTCGGGTCTGATTCTGACTGCTCACTGGCTGCTCGGATCGCTCGGCCAGATGTACTACTCCATGATGCTGTTCCCCCTGCTCATGACCGTGGTGCTGAAGAACTCCCTGATTCGGAACTGGCCTGCGTGGCTCGCCATCTACGGGTTCATGAATGCGGATCGATGGCTGTCCGGCCGCTTTGTCGAAACAGGCCGTGCCCTGGACTACATGCGGACCACATTCGGGTGGAGTCTTCTGATCATCGTGATCTTCGCTGTGCTCATCGGCCGCTACTTGGCGGCGCGCCAGGATGGGCGCCTGGACGACGGAATCGAACCCGATTACCTGCTCGAAGACTCTCGAGCTGGGAAGACGACGAAGACCGGCTGATCGTATTAGCGTGGAGGCATGAGTTCAGCGACTGACAAGAATCCTGCCCCCGCCATCCAGCACACCGACGCGGAGTGGCGTGCGAAGTTGACGCCCGAGGAGTACGCCGTCCTCCGTGAGGCAGGCACCGAACGCCCGTTCGTCGGCGAGTACACAGACACCAAGACAGATGGCGTCTACGAGTGCCGTGCGTGTGGCGCCGAGTTGTTCCGCAGCACCGAGAAGTTCGAATCACATTGCGGCTGGCCGTCGTTCTTCGATCCGGCAGACAGCGATGCGGTGATCCTGAACGAGGACACCTCGCTCGGAATGCGACGGGTAGAAGTGATCTGCAAGAACTGCCATAGTCATCTCGGCCACGTCTTCGAGGGCGAGGGTTACCCGACGCCGACGGATCAGCGGTACTGCATCAACTCGATCTCCTTGGTACTCAAGCCTGCCGAGTAGCTCCGACCGGAATCGTTTCGCCGGGCGGTGACTCAGGGCACATCGGTGCGGCGCATAATCGAAACCATGCGCACCTTCACGTCAGCAGAGCAACTGAAAGCAGCCGTCGGCGAGGACCTCGGCACGAGCGACTGGCTCCAGATCACGCAGGAGAGGGTCAATACCTTCGCCGATGCCACCGGGGATCACCAATGGATCCACGTCGACGTCGAGCGCGCGAAGAAGGAAAGCCCGTTCGGTGCCCCCATCGCTCACGGATTCCTGACTCTGTCGCTGGTATCGATGTTGAACTGGCAGATCTACACCATCGAGAACACCAAGCTCGGAATCAACTACGGCTCCAACAAAGTCCGATTCATCAACCCGGTCAAGGTCGGTTCGCACGTCCGCCTGCAGACCACCTTGACCTCCGTCGAGGACGCGTCGGGCGGCGCACTCCAGATCATCGCCGCATGCACGCTCGAGATCGAAGGCGAAGACAAGCCGGCCTTGGTGGCCGAGATCATCAGCCGAATCGTGTTCTAGTAGTACTTTGTTAGGTCGGCGTGTCGGCTCGAGTTTTCCGTCGATTCTCGA
>NZ_JBMDIX010000051.1:0-30296 GCF_057808915.1 Rhodococcus sp. FG69
CTATCTGCCGTAAATCCTTAGCGCCGGATTTCGAGAATCTGCTCCCCGACCCCCTACTCCTTCTCTTGGCCGGAGCAGGGCTGTCCTACACCGCTATTGCAGAACTCGACACTGGCGATGTCAGCGTCGACGGTGAGAGCATCTGGATCGGTGGCCGCCACCGCATCCGCATCGACCCCCACGAGTTCACCGGCCTCCAGTCTGTCGAGGGATGGGAACGCTGGCTCACGGTCCTGCGGTTCTCCGACCGGTATCCGTCGACGACGTTGCTCGCAGAGCATTTGCAGCGCAACACGTTTCCCGACATGACCGCGTTGCCGCACCGCGGCGGGCCAGTCGCGGTGCCGATCGACCGGTGGGGTCACCTACCGTTGCCGGCCGCCCCGATGACCGCTGCCGAGATCGGAGCGGTGATCGCCGCGCATCGCACCGGGCTCTCACCGCTGCACACTCCGCGGCGCCGTATCTGCAGACCACGCGTGGACGCCGAACAGGTCGACATCGTCCGTTTTGAGCCCTCATCAGTCGAGCTCGATTCCGGGTACTACCGCGCGGGTGTCGATGCACGACGCCGCGCGCACATCGCCCTGGCGGAGGTGCCGGGCATGGTCGACGATGTCGGAGACCGCATCGAACAACTCCTACGACGCACCCTCGACTTGCTTGATGACGACACGTCATTGAGGTAGTCCGTGATGTCGGCGGCACTCGGTCGGCTGTGGACGGAGGTGCGATCCTGGCGGTCATTTTCGCGCAGTCGGACCTTTACGCGGCGTCGCGGCCTCATGGGGTCGGTCTTTGCTGGCGCGTTCGAGGTCGACGGCTTTGATGTCTTCGTTGATCGATCGCCGCAGTTTACGGAAAACGAAGGCCGAGAACGGCAGGCTTGCTCCGAGGGCAATGATCAGTATCAGCGGAACCGGTATGTCGAGTCTTGTCAGCGCGTCGACGGCAAAGATGATCCCCGCGGCAATGCATACCAGGAGTAGACGTGCGCCGTTGTAGGTGAGCACATGAAGGACGAGTAGGCCCTTGCTGGTCTTCGGTTGACGGAACGGTCGCATCGATATGTCCTGTGATAGTGGGCGGAACAACACTGACTTCTCCTAAATACTATGCTTCATAGTATTTAGGAGAGGGGTCGTATGAGTAAGAAGAGTAAAACTGGCGGGTATAGCAGTGGAGCGAGTAAGCCGACCTGGCAGACACGCTCGGCCAGAGGTGTGCCGGGTGGTAGTCGCGTTCCGTGGGGAGTCCTGGGCGCCGGGGCGGTCATCGTAGCGTTGGTCTCACTCATCGGATACAACCTGGCGCCGAAGATTGTGGACCGCACGCAAGCCGAGCGTTTCGCGCCCTCCGTCGACGATCCGGACCCCTCGCGGGGTATCGATGGCGTGTTCGAGATCGAGTATGCCGCAGCGCGACACGTGGAACCGGCGCAGCGCGTTGCTTATGATCAGAGCCCGCCGTTCGGAGGTGCGCACGACCAAACGTGGGCGACGTGTACAGGTGTGGTGTATCCGACGGCTCTTCGTAGCGAGAATGCGGTCCATTCACTCGAGCACGGTGCCGTATGGGTGACATACGATCCGAACCGAGTGTCCGCCGAGGACCTCGACGTCCTATCTGCGCGTGTCGAGGGTGAGCCCTACATGCTGATGTCTCCCTATCCGGACCTTCCATCGCCGATCACGCTCCAATCGTGGGGTCATCGACTCGAACTCGACAGTGCCTCCGATCGGCGCATCACGCAGTTCATCACCGCACTGAGGCAGAACCCGTCGACTCATCCCGAGAACGGTGCGAGCTGCTCGACCATTCCCGGTGCATTCGATCCGGACAACCCTCCGCCGTTCGACGCCAGCGAACCGGGCCGAGATGCGGTTCCGCTCGACGAGATGCCGAGCGATGCGGCCACATCCGCCCCCGCACCGATGGACGAGGGCCCTCGATGACAGTCGGCACCGATACCGTGCACACCGGCACATCTGCGGCCAAGTCCGGTCCCGGCCGGGTGCTCATCGCGCTACTGGCCCTGGCCCTCGTCCTGTCCGGGCTGCTCATCGGCGTCCTGGTATCACCGACGGACACGTCTCCAGCTGCGCCGCCGCCCGATTCGATCGAGGTTGGTTTCGCACAGGACATGTCGGTGCACCACAACCAGGCGATCGAAATGTCGGCCATCGCCCTGGACAGGTCACCGGACGCGGTTGTACGCACCCTCGCGTACGACGTCCTCACCACGCAGCAGAGCCAGGTCGGGGCGATGCAGGGATGGTTGACCCTGTGGGACAGGCCCACACTGCCCAGTGGCGCATCGATGACCTGGATGACCGACGGCGGTTCGATGGCGGGCCACTCGATGGACACGGCCGACGCGGGCACGATGTCGATGCCCGGCATGGCCAGTACGGCCGAGCTGCAGACACTGCGGCGGATGAGCGGTGAAGAATTCGACGGGATGTATCTGCAACTCTTACGCCGACATCATCGAGGAGGGATTCCGATGGCGGAGTACGGCGCTGCCAACGCGTCGGTACCGGCCGTCTCAGCACTCGCGCAGTCGATTACCGCGACTCAGAGCGCCGAGGTCGATCAGATCGACGTGCTGATGAGCGCGCACGGCGTTGATCCGCTACCCGACCGATGAGACGAGCCCTACCTAAATACTATGTTGCATAGTAATAACGATTGACGGGGAGCTCCGCCGCCCTCGACCGGACCGCTGGCGCTGAACTCTCGCCGATTGATCTCTCTACCAGTTGTTTTCATGACCACATCGGTTCGAAAGTGCTGAGAAACAGGTTGATCGCTGTTACCAATGGGGCTTGTGATGTTCCTGGGATGAGGTAACACTGGGCCGCGGCCGCTAGACGGGCGCTGCATGAGCGCCTCGCGCTGTCGAGTAATCCGAGAGAGGTGGTCAGGTGAACAGCGTCGATTCGACAGAGCCGACAAAGCAAAGCAGGTCCTCGTACGGGGCACGAGCGAGCGCGATCGTGAGTGTGGTGATCGGTGCCGCACTGGCGGTGTCACCGTCGGCTGCGGCCGACCCCCAACAGACGGTGCCAGGTCAGGGTCCCGGAAATGCCGACTCCGCGGAGACGAACCGACAGACAGTCGATGCCCTCGACCGGTTGCTCCGACTTGCCGAGCGAGCAGCCACGATCGGCACCGACCCGATCGCGTTGTCCGACTTGACCAGCTTCGCATCGTCGAGTCTCGAAACTGCCCGATCGAACGGGATTCTCGCGGACACCGCGGGGCCCGTGTCATCATCGCTGAACTGTGTCGTCGACGTCATCGCCCGAGGATCCGCCGCCTCACCTGCGCAGTCGATCTCGTGCCTGGCACCCGTGGCCGCGATCGATCCACTACTGGGCATACGCATCCTGTCCTCACTGCAGGTGGGCGAACTCGACCCCGCAGTACCGCACGACGGCGACCGAAGCGGGGAGCGCGACCAAAGCTTTTCTGCTGGTGCGGATCAGGCAACCGTCCCCGATGCGGCCGCTTCGCCGTTGCCCGGATCCGAGGCAGGAGAAGGACCGCCGCGCGGCAGTGGCACGGAGCCGTCTCGATCGCCGAATGCAGCGAGTGCCATTGCGCCCAGCGCAGGGATCGTGACGTCCAGTTTCGGTGCCCGTGGAGGCGCGCAACACGGAGGTGTCGACATTGCCGACTCACTGGGCTCACCGATCGTCGCAGCAGCCGATGGGACTGTCATCAGTGCCGGGCCTGCACAGGGTTTCGGGCTGTGGGTTCGGATCAGACATGACGATGGATCGATTACCACCTACGGGCACAACAACGGAAATTCGGTCACGGTGGGTCAGCGCGTCCGGAAGGGCGATCAGATTGCAGAGGTCGGGAACCGCGGGAATTCGACAGGTCCGCATCTGCATTTCGAAGCGACATCTCCCGCGGGACAGAAGGTCGATCCGGAAGCCTGGCTCAGTGAGCGAGGAGCCAAGGTCGGCGCGGGCAGAATTGCGCGATGAGTACGCCCAATCATGCCCTGCTGCCCATGTGCGCGATCAGGCGTCGAGGCAGCCTCTGAGTGCGGGACGGCCGATACCGCTCAGGTCCGTTGAGACGTTTCGCTATCGCTACCGATCTTTTTCAGGAAATCGTTGTAGGCGTTGAGTTCGCTGTACCCGTCTTCTTCGGCTTGCCGGTCCGCCGCAGCCGACTGATCCTTCTCGTCGCGGTTCCACCGGATGCAGAAGATCAACACGACCAGGAGGGCGACGGGTTCTCCGTACGACCATGCCAGCGCCCCGGCGAGCTTCTGGTCGGCGACGGGGTCGATGCCCCATTGCGGGGGAGGGGAGGCGAACGCGGCGAGCATCGGGGTGCTGGTCATCATCAAGATGACACCGAAGAACACGTGCAGCGGCATCTCGACGAACAGGTCGAACATTCTGCCCAGGTTCGTTTGCCGGACCGGTAGTGGTCCGACGGCGAGCACGGGAATGATGAACAGCAGTCCGCTGGCGAAGAAGAAGATTTCCATCGACACGTGCCCGATTTCGGTGACTGCGAGAACATCGAAGATCGAGGACAGATACAGCCCGTAGTAGCTGAAGAGGAACAACGGGATCGTCACCCCGGGGTGAAGTGCGATGCGCCCAGCGCGGCTGCGTAAACCCGAGAGAGCGGCGATCAGTAGCCAACGGCCGGCGCCCTGATGCGCGGTGGCTCGCAGCAGCAGTCTGCCCGGCGATCCGACCACCAGCAGGGGAGGGATCGTCATCGACAAGGTCAGATGTTGGAACATGAACACGCTGAACAGGTTGTAGCCGTAGCGTTCGATGCGCAGTCCGGTCACCAGGACCAGAACCGCGCACCCGATCAGGAAGCTCGCGCTGCGCCACCGCGACCATTCGATTCCGCGCCGGCGGATGCGGTGCAGTCCCCAGCAGTACAGACCTGCCATCACCAGACCGGCGAGAGGCAACACCGGGAGCGGGGGTAGATCCCAGCTCAACAACGCTGCCAGAGTCGGCGGAGCCTGGGGAGGTTCGACTGCAGCGATGATCATCGGTGCCCTGTCATTGCCTGTTCTTTCCTCGTATCACCAGGGTCAGGGCGATGGCGCCGAGACCGAGAACAGCCAGACCCACGATCGAGAGCAGCATCATGGTGTTCTGTTTCGGTGGCCGGTCCTCGCTGGCGGAGGGGTTGTTGGGATCGTAGGCCGGCGCTGGGGTGGCGGACGTGGGAGTCGGTGAGATCGGGGCTGCGCTGCCCTGCGATTGCTGCGCAGCGGCGTCCTGTGGGGTGATGGTCGACGCGACGTCGACGGAGAAGCCGTAGGTACCGGTGATCGGGTGCCCGTCTGCGGAGGTGACGCGGTAGCCCACGGTGTATTGCCCGTTCGGAAGACCGTCCTTGACCAGCACGGACACGTCGGGGCCCTCGACCGTGGCCGTGCCCTGTGTCCACTGTTCGTCTCCTGGGCCGATGAGACTGATCGTGGCGAAGGACTCGTTGATGTCCTGGTTGAACACGAGACCGACACCGATGGGCGCGAATTCGAGGGTGACATCGGCGGGCGGGTCGGAGCTGACGAGTTCACTGTGCGCCGACGCCGGGGCTGCGGCGAACAATGCTGTCCCGCAGATCATCACGATGATCAGCATCAGACGTTTCACGTTGGGTACTCCTCTGTATCGAGCCCGGCCCTGCAACTACGGAACATAGTAGTAGGGCGGATCGTGTGTCGGCGTGTGCGAGGTGGGCGGCGGTGTTACTTCACCGGGTCCGGCGGATCGGAGCGCTCACGGCCGGCGATGGCTTCGGTGATCACTTCCGAGGGTGCAATCGAATCGGAGTGCGGGCCGCCGACGTGTTGCTCTGCTCGTATTCGTTCGACCATGTGCGGGTAGTGCAGTTCGAATGCTGGTCGTTCGGAGCGGATTCGGGGTATCTCGGTGAAGTTGTGCCGCGGGGGTGGGCAACTGGTCGCCCACTCGAGGGAGTTGCCGAAGCCCCAGGGGTCGTCGACGGTGACGACTTCGCCGTAGCGGTAGCTTTTGAAGACGTTCCAGATGAACGGCAGCGTCGACGCTCCGAGGACGAACGACCCCACGGTCGAGATCTGGTTGAGGGTGGTGAACCCGTCCGAGGGAAGGTAGTCGGCATAGCGGCGCGGCATTCCTTGCGCTCCGAGCCAGTGCTGAACGAGGAAGGTGGCGTGGAATCCGAGGAATGTCATCCAGAAGTGCCACTTGCCCAGTCGTTCGTCGAGCATGCGGCCGGTCATCTTGGGGAACCAGAAGTAGATGCCGGCGTAGGTGGCGAAGACAACGGTTCCGAAGACGACATAGTGGAAGTGCGCGACGACGAAGTAGGTGTCGGTGACGTTGAAGTCGATGGGCGGGCTCGCCAGGAGCACTCCGGACAGCCCGCCGAAGACGAACGTGATGAGGAATCCGATGGAGAAGAGCATGGGGGATTCGAGGGTGACCTGCCCGCGCCACATGGTTCCGATCCAGTTGAAGATCTTCACGCCGGTCGGGACGGCGATCAGGAAGGTCATGAAGGAGAAGAAGGGCAGTAGTACGGCGCCGGTGGCGTACATGTGGTGCGCCCACACGGCAATGGAGAGCGCTGCGATGCCGACGGTGGCGTAGATCAGGCCCTTGTACCCGAAGATGGGTTTGCGGGAGAAGACCGGGAAGATCTCCGAGACGATGCCGAAGAACGGTAGCGCGATGATGTAGACCTCGGGGTGACCGAAGAACCAGAACAGGTGCTGCCAGAGCAACGCTCCGCCGTTGGCGGGATCGAAGATGTGGGTGCCGAGTTTGCGGTCGGCGAGCAGGCCCATCAGTGCCGCGGTCAGCAAGGGAAATGCCAGCAGGATCAGGATCGAGGTCACCAGGATGTTCCAGGTGAAGATCGGCATGCGGAACATCGTCATTCCCGGCGCGCGCAGACACACGATCGTGGTGACCATGTTGACTCCGCCCAGGATGGTGCCCAGACCTGCGATGAGCAGACCCACGATCCACAGGTCGGATCCGATTCCCGGGGAGTAGACGGCACTGCTCAACGGTGTGTACGCGGTCCAGCCGAAGTCGGCGGCGCCGCCGGGGCTGATGAACCCGGCGGTGGTGACGAGGGCGCCGAAGAGATACAGCCAGTAGGAGAAGGCGTTGAGCCGCGGGAATGCGACATCGGGTGCGCCGATCTGCAGCGGCAGGATGTAGTTGCCGAAGCCGAAGACGATCGGGGTGGCGTAGAGCAGCAGCATGATCGTGCCGTGCATGGTGAAGAGTTGGTTGTACTGCTCGTTGGAGAGAAATTGCATTCCGGGGACGGCGAGTTCGGAGCGCATGATCAACGCCATGAGGCCGCCGACGAGGAAGAACCCGAACGAGGTCACCAGGTACATCAGTCCGATGACCTTGGGATCGGTGGTGGTGACCATGGTGTGCAGAAACGCGCCCTTGCGAGCCCTGCGGGGTGGATAGGGGCGAACCGCCGACGAAGCGGGAGGAGATGTCAGCGCCGTCATGGAACCACCTTCGTATCGCACGCGAATTGCAGGACGCGTCCGATAGCCTAGCTTAAATACTATGCAGCATAGTATTTGGGTGGGTCAGGTCAGCAGGACCGCGCACGCTGCTGCAGAGACCGCACTGAGCGAGACGATGGCCAACACTGCCGGCACCACCAGTGGCAGCACCGCGGCGGCAGCGTAGGCGCTTGCCCCGGTTCGGCGCAGCACCGGCGCGCTCGTATTCAGGTGATACAACCGTTCGGAGGTCGAATCGCCGATCAGGCCTAGCGCCCACAGCGGACGCGCCGAATGTGCCTGCGAGACCGTCGACAGCGCCGACCGCACGGTCTCCGCGCTGGTGACTGCGGCCGCGGCCCGGTCAGCTGCGACCTCGACCAGAACCCGCACCGCCACCGGTGCTGCGGCGAACAGAGGAACGCGAGGAAATGCTGTGGCCAGGATCTCGCAGATGTTGACGATGCGGTGGTGGCGCCCACGCAAGTGGGCGCGTTCGTGTGCGATCACTGCCCGCTGCTGATCGGGATCGAGATGCGCAAGCAAGCCTTCGGTGGCCACGACGTAGCCCGGGCGACCGTCGATGCTGTAGGCCAGCGGGAGCGGGTGGTCCAGCCACATGATGGGTTCGGGTCCGGAGTCCGTGCGCGCGACGACGGCGATGACATCACGGTGATAGTCGCGCACCTTGGACCGTGCCCGAAGTTGACGGCGGGTCAACCGCAGCACTCGGGCTGACGCCGACACGGCAAGAACGACCGATGCGCCGGCGACCGCTTCTCCTATCCAGGGCTGCGCCGCGTGTTGCAGCGACCCCAGACAACGGATGGCAAGTTCGATCAGCCCCTCGGCCGGCGCGTGGCCGGGCCACAGCAATACGGTCACTGCGGATCCGACGAGAAAAAGTACTCCTGCGATGCTGCCGATCCATGCAGTGAGCGCAAGGGAGGGACTCACGTGCCCACTCATCGGGGTGAGCAGTGTCGGCGCCGCGACGGCCACGATGATCGCGGCCAAGAGCAGCGTCAGTGCAACAATCATCGGTTCACGTCCGGCAGGTTTCCCCGCAGGGCGTCCAGTTCCTCGTCGGTGACGGTCTTCGCGAAGTGCATGAGCACGGCGGCCGAGTCGGCGCTGGTGTCGAGTAGCTCACGCAGCGCTTGAGAAGTTGCCTCCGCTCGCGACTGCACCGGGGAGTACAGATACGCGCGGGACTGTTTGGTTCGCTCGACCCACCCCTTCTCGTGAAGATGGGTCACGACAGTCAGAATCGTGGTGTAGGCGGGATTCCGGTCGGCCATGAGCTCGCGCAGATCGTGGACCGACTGTGGTCGATCGCAATTCCAGAGCACGTTCATCACCTCCGCTTCGAGATCGCCGAGCCTTTTCATCGCCAGTTCTACTTTCCTCGTCGTGTCAGGTGATATCGACTCCGCGCGCCGACAGCCAGGCCGTCGGGTCGGACTTGGCCCCATCGGATTGCCACACTTCGTAATGCAGGTGAGGCCCGGTCGATTGGCCTCGGTTGCCTACCGTAGCAATGAGCTCGCCGGCTTTCACGCGTTGACCGGCGGTGACGAGTGCCTGGTCGATGTGCCCGTACACCCCGATCGTGCCGTCGTCCTGACGGATACGCACCCATAGTCCGAACCCTTGCGCCGGCCCTGCTTCGATGACCTCACCGTCGGTTACCGACACGATCGGCGTCCCGATCGTATTGGCTATGTCGAGTCCGTAGTGCGTTGTCCCCCACCGTGCGCCGTAGTTGGAGGTCAGCGTTCCCGATACCGGCATCACCGACAGTGGGCGCCGCGCCTCGGCCTCACGCGCGGCGCGCTCGGCCGCCCGGGCTCCGCCCTCGGCCAGTTGCTCGGTCCATTGCTGTGCGAGCCGGCCCACGTCGAGATCGGGCACTTGTAACACCTGCGGGATGGACGCGATGGGGCTCGGAGGTAAGGCGCCGGCGGGAGGTTGATCGGTACTGGCGGCGCTCAGGGCGACACTCTCCTCCGATCCCGCGTTCGGTGATGTGGCTGCTGCAGAGAGGAAGGCGCCGACTGCGACCGACGCGGCGATGGCGCGGCCACCGGGCTTGGGTATCCGGCGACGATGAAGTCCGCGTCCGATGTGCTGTGATGCGTTCCCGAGATCGGCATGGTCAGGGTGGCCGTGCGGTCTGTGCTCCGAACCGGCTACGCGCGCATCCCACCTCGGCGCAGCGGTGTTCACGGCTGCGCTGTCCGCGTCACCGAGTGCCTCCTGCGCGGGTGCGCTGTGTGCGGGAGTCTCGTGCGCGGGAGTCTTCGTCGATGCCAGATGGCCGAGTGTCGACCGGCTCTCGGCGTACCGGGCGACCGTGGTCGATTCGGTCACGAAGCGCGAGGGTGTGAACTCGGCCCGTCGATGACGGGGGCGTTCGGTGAGCGCCGAGTGTCCGTTGCCGTGGGGCGTCGGGACCACGCCGCTGTGTCTTGGCACTGCGCATTCGTCGGCTGTTGGGTCGGGCATGCGGTGTCGGGCCAAGATCACAATCCTTGGGTGGCTACGAGGCAAAAGTCTCGTTCGAGATAACGAAATGGTGACGGTCAGGCCACAGGTTACTACTATTGAGCATAGTTTTTCCATCTCGGTTCCCGTTGTCCCCCGCGCTGCAGGTCACAGTTGCCGTATGTCCCTACATCCGGTAGCGCGGAGCGATCTCGACCGGTGCTCGTGAGGTGTCAGCTGTCATCTCGCCGAGACGACAGGCTGCCGAGCATCGAGTTGTACGCCTCGAGTTCGGTGTCACCCTGATCGTCGACTGTTCGATCACGGTGGCGTGCAGCGCTCTCATCGGCCGCCGACCACCGGACCGCAGCGAGAACGGCGGCAGCGAGCAACGGTAATTCACCGATTCCCCACGCCAGAGTGCCGCCGCGGCGCTGATCGGCCAGCAGGTCTGCATTCCAGTCCAGACGCAGACCGCTGTAGAAGCTCGCTCCGAGCGCAGTCTCGAGATCGATCGTCACGACGAGAAAGAATGCGAACCCGGCCAACGCGGTGATACTCGCGAGCAACTTCGTCAGCCCCGGGATCGGTCTCGGAACTGGGTCGAGGCCGACCGTGCCCCAGAACATCACCATCCCGACGATCAGGAACCAGCCCTTCATCACCATGTGTGCGACATGCGAGTCGGCGACGGTGTCGAATACTCCGCCGGGGTAGAGCAGGTAGAAGCTGCTCAGGAACACCGCGGTGCTGACCCAGGGGTTGACCGCGATCCGGACTGCTCGGCTGTGCCATGCAGCCCGGAGCCATTCGCGCAAACCCGGTTCCTCGGCTGCCGATGCGGTCGGCAGGACCGAGGCGAACAAGGTGGCCGGTCGGCCGAGGACCAGGAGCAACGGCACGACGATGGCTACCGCGGTCAGTCCCGCCATGTGCACACTGAACACCGCCGGGCTGTAGAGACCGACTCCGGACGACGTCGCCACGAGTAGCACCGCGGTACCTGCCAACCAGCTCGCGGTCCACCGCCGCCGCCATGGCAGGCCCGCCCGCCGCCGACGTCGCAGTGCAACCATGTACAGGACAGCAGCGATCACAGCCGCAGACCCGAACACCAGATCGAAACGCCATTCGAATGTCAATCGTGCAGCGGTGGGTGGCCCGCCCAACACGTAGCCCAGGGCTTCTTCGTGCGCCTGGGGCAGCGAGGCGTCCTGCGGCGGGGGCGGGGGGGTGCGACCGAGTGCGACTGCCAGGCCCACGGTGGTGACGAGAACGAGGGTCTCGATCATCGACAGAGTGATCAGGGTTCTGCGGTTCGCGGGGTCGAGAGCCAGGGCGCCGACCGTTCGTCGTCGTTGTATCCACCCGAGGGTTCCCACGATCGCGAGGGCGGCGATCTTCGCCAGGATCAGAATGCCGTAGGTCGAATCCCACAGCGACGTCACGGGCACTCGCACGGCGGCGTTGACTATGCCGGAGACGGCCATGGTCACGAACGCGATCAGAGCGATCACCGAGTAGCGTCGGGTTGCTACGGCAAGGTGCCCACCGCCGCGCAGTGCATGAGCCACCAGCGCGAGGAGTCCGCCGACCCACACTGCAGCAGCAAGAATGTGCAGGATCAGCGAGTTCGTTGCGATGTCGTGATTGCCGCCGGTCGAGGAATGACCGGTCACTGCCCGCGGTATCAGCGCGAGCATCGACAGGGCGAACAACGCGGGGGTCCACTGGTGTCGTAACACCGATGCGCATGCTGCGGCGGTGATCGCTGCGATCGCGGACGTGATTGCCCATGCGGCGGCGGCCTCGACGTCACCGATCGCGCCGAGGAATTGCATCGGTTGCGCCGCAACGGATCCGACGGGTTGGCCCGAGGCGTCCGAGAGCGTCAGCGGTACCAACGCCGCCGCGCAGATCGCCCATACTGCCGATGCCGTCGCAGCCGTGCGGACGGCTACGTATCCGTCGATATCGAGTACGCCCGACCTCTGGGGTGGAACGA
Source organism: Rhodococcus sp. FG69 (assembly GCF_057808915.1). Classification (NCBI taxonomy): domain Bacteria; kingdom Bacillati; phylum Actinomycetota; class Actinomycetes; order Mycobacteriales; family Nocardiaceae; genus Rhodococcus; species Rhodococcus sp. FG69. The sequence continues at coordinate 12,018 of NZ_JBMDIX010000051.1, forward strand.
GGAATGCTGCAAGGAGCAAGGATCCGGCCGCGACGACGGCGGCCACCTCGCCGATAGCGGTCAGTGCCGGGATGCCATAGGTGGTGACCGGGCCAGGATCGGGGAGCCCCAGTAGAACCAACGCCTGCGATGTCGACACCGCGGCGAGCAGTGCAGCGACCACGGCGGCAATCGCCGCGCACAGCACCATCACCTGTGATCCGGAGCGTCGATCCACTGCACCGCGGGTCGAGTGGGCGGCTTCGGTGGCCATGGTGTGCGCCTCTTCCCGGTAGATCGTGTCGGTGATATCGGCACGAGGTCGGACCGACCTGCGCCGACAATGAATTACTACGAATGATAGTTGTACGACTGCGGGCAACCACGGTCGGACGAATCGCAACACTTGCATATATGCGCATATCGCAATATGTTTTGTTCGGCAGTCGGAAAGCTATGAAGGAGTATCGATGGGGCATGGGCACGGCCATGGGATAGAGGCGGGATCACCGGCCAGCGCGTCCGGTAAACACCTGGGCCGATTGTGGATCGCTGTCGGCCTGGGGGCGGTCACCCTCGTGACGCAGGTGGTGGTCGGCCTGTCCACTTCGTCGCTGGCGTTGCTCTCCGATTCCGCGCACGTGTTCACCGACGTGTTCGGGGTGCTGATGGCGATCGTGGCGATCACTCTCGCGCAGCGGCAATCGAGCAAGACTGCGCGCACGTTCGGGCTCTACCGAGCCGAGGTGTTCGCCGCATTGTTCAACGCACTGTTGCTGTTCGGGGTTGCCGGATGGATTCTCTACGAAGCAGCCCAACGTATGTCGAATCCGCCCGAGGTCCCCGGTGTTCCGGTGATGCTGGTGGCCACTCTCGGGCTCGTGATGAACCTCGTCGCGTTCGTTCTGCTGCGTAGCGGCGCGAAGGAAAGTCTGAATGTTCGGGGCGCGTACCTCGAGGTGATGGCCGACATGCTCGGCTCGATCGGCGTGCTCGTCAGCGGGCTGGTCACCGTGCTGTTCGGATGGCGGTACGCCGACCCGGTCATCGCGGTCGCTATCGGCGTGTTCGTCCTGCCGCGCGCATTCAGCCTGGGCCGTCATGCCGTTCGCATACTGCTGCAGCACGCCCCGTCTGGCATCGATGTGACGGCAGTGGCGAAGTCGTTGACCGACGTCGAGGATGTCGAGGAGGTGCATGACCTGCACATCTGGACCCTCACGTCTGGAATGGAGGTCGCCTCGGCGCACCTGACTGTCGCCCCGGGCGTCGAATCACCCCGAGTGCTCGCTGCAGCTCAACAAGTCCTTCTCGAGCGCTATGGTCTCGAGCACGCCACGCTGCAAGTCGAGCCCCCTCAAGGCGAGGGCCGGTGCCGAGAGATGACGTGGTGACAGGCCGAGTCGAAGTCTGTGGCGGGCGAGGCCGGTTCGCGGACTTGTCCGGGGGCAGTCATCGCGGTGTCGTGAGATGGATCTGCGTAGCGGGGTCGGTGGTCCACAGGTAGGTCAGCAGAGAACAGTACGACTCGACGACTCGGAGGCGCAGGTCCTCGGCTGCAACGGCGCCGAGTCCGGTGTCGACGATGATTGCGCCGAGCTGTAGCGCCCGATTCGCCAATGCCGCAGCGGGGCTTCCGCGATCGGCGATCGTACCCGCGATGTGGGCCGCGGCATCGAGGACTTCGTCGGGTAGCGACCGGATCGAGAGACCCGCGACGACTGCCGCTTCGCCGGCAGACGGTGACGCCGGGCGCCGTTGGAGCCTCTCCTCGATCGCGGTGATCACCAGATCGAGCTGGCGCTCGTGAGCCCGCAACCGACGGCGACCCCCGATGCTCCGGGCAGTGATCGGCGCCAACGCGCACAGAGTGTCGGCGTCCAACGCCATTCCTGCGCCGTCGAGGACGGTCGGGACCACGCTGCGTATCAGCCAGTCGGCCAGAGTTGCTGCAGCCTCGTCGGTGGCCGGGACGGTCAGTAGCGGCATCTCGTGCGCAGTCATGGTCGAGTTCCGATCCCGGTGATTGCCGTGTCGGCGAGGAGAAGCCGCTCTGACTGCTGGCCGGTCTGCACCATCGACGAACGGCTTCGAACGGTGTACTGCCGGGTGAGTGTCGAGCGGCGCGGACGTCCAGGGCGGCACGAGAGCGATCGAGCCCAGGGCGTTCGGACCGGTAAGAGCACATCGCACTCGGTCACGATTCGCGGGAGTGCCGCTCGCGCAGCAGGATCAGCGCACAGTGATCCGCAACGGCGGTGTACCGAGGGTTCCCGTACGCGAGGTTCATGATCCGGTGCGCTCGGGCGTCGGATCGGAACCGCAGTGCAACTCTGCTGAGTTCCTGGCGAAGAACGAGGCTCCGATCAGCACTACGACGCCGATGGTGATGTAGACATCGGGGAGATTGAACGTCGGCCACCATCCGGTGTGAAAGTAGTCCGTGACCGCGCCGTCGGCGATCCGGTCGAGGACGTTGGACAGGGCGCCGGCGAGGATCAACGCCAGAGCTACCGTGGTGACCCGATCTCCGGGTCGGGCGCTGCGCCATCCGTAAACTGCGAGCCCGGCGGTGATCGTCGTCGTGACCGCGACGACCGTCCACCAGGGCAGCGAATCGCCCAGGCTGAATGCCACCCCGCGGTTGAAGGTGAGGCGCAATTCGAGTAACGACAGTGGGATCGGAGAACCCGGCAACGCTTCTTGCGCCCAGTAGCCGGCCGCGAGTGCAGTCGCGGTCAGAGTCAGAACGAGTGTCGCTGCGCGTGCGCGTACTCGCGCGGCAGTGGTGGGGGAGCGGGTCACATCGTCCTCGTTCTCGGGGGTGTGCCGGACTGATGCTGCGCGCCGTCGGAAGGGGATCTCGAGCACTGCAGAGTTGCCAACACTCTAAATACTATGCACCATAGTAATTGATGAACGGTAGAGGCTCTTCCAGCACCCGATGTACGCGCATGCCGTCGTGACTGCGGCACCCGGCATCGAACCCGGACGTCGATCACCCCGGGACATACGGAGCTCGCCGCGGTGGTCGATGGGTGGTAGCGGGGTGCGAGCTTGGATCCGCCTCTTCGCCGCCGCCTCGTCCGGGCTGCTGTTGTACGCCACATTTCCGCCCGTCGATCTGTGGGTTCTCGCTCCGGTGGCGATTGCCGTGTTACTACTGGCGGTCCGCGGGCGCACAGCGCTGGCGGGAGCCGGCTACGGCTTCGTCGCCGGGTCGGCGTTCTTCGTACCCCTTCTGCCGTGGGTGGGGGAGTATGTCGGATCGACGCCGTGGCTGGCGCTGGCCGCCGTTCAGGCACTCTTCGTCGCAGGTTTCGGCGCCGTGGCGGACCGGATGTCCCGACTACCGTGCGGGCCGGTCTGGGTGGCATGCGCCTGGGTGGCGATGGAGGCGGCGCGCTCGCGGATCCCGTTCGGCGGTTTCCCCTGGGGCCGAATCGCATTCGGTCAGTCCGACGGTCCGTTTCTGCCCTTGGCCGCTTTGATCGGCGCACCAGGGTTGTCGTTCGTCGTGGTGTTGATCGGGGCCGCTGTCGCCAGTGCCATCGTGTCCGGTCGCCTCCGCCGAATAGGGGTAGCGGCGTCGTACCTGGGCGCCGCAGCTGCACTGGGGGCGCTCACAGTGGCAGCTCCACTGTTCGCTCCGCCGCAGCAGGACACGGTCACCGTTGCCTTGGTGCAGGGCAACGTGCCGCGGCTCGGTCTCGACTTCAACGCCCAACGGCGAGCAGTACTGGACAACCACGTCGCCCGTACGATCGATCTTGCCGCCGACATCGAGTCCGGGCGAGTGCGTACGCCCGATCTGGTCATCTGGCCGGAGAACTCCTCCGACATCGATCCTCTGCGCAACCCCGATGCCGCCGCACGTATCGACGCCGCAGCCCGAGCAGTCGGAGTCCCGATTCTCGTCGGCGCGGTACTGCGCCGAGACGATGACACCACGACGAACACCTCGATCGTGTGGGATCCCGTCACCGGGCCCGGACAGACACACGACAAGCGGCAACTGGTGCCTTTCGGCGAATACCTGCCGCTGCGCACGATCGTCACTGCGCTGTCCCCCTATGCTGCCCAGGCAGGAAACTTCGTCCCCGGCGAGGGTAACGGTGTCGTCGATCTCGCAGGAGTGCCAGTGGCGGTGGCCACCTGCTACGAGGTCGCCTTCGACTCGTTGCTCACAGATTCCGTTCGCGCCGGTGCCGAGCTGATCGCGGTGCCTACCAACAACGCCACTTTCGGCCGCACCAACATGACCTACCAACAACTGGCCATGTCCCGGGTGCGTGCCGTCGAACACGGACGAAGCGTCGTGGTCTCCGCCACCAGCGGAGTCAGCGCCGTCATCGATGCACGCGGCACGGTCACCAACCGAACGGACCTGTTCACCCCTGCAGCTGTGGTGGCAGAGATCCCATTGAGTACCGGCCTTACTCCGGCGACCGTCGTCGGTGCCGTTCCGGAATGGACACTCGCAGCGGGGGCCGTTGTAGCACTGACTTTTTCGCTACGACGACGACCACGAGTAATCGCACCCACCCCACCAACTACTATGCTGCGTAGTATTTGATATGCAACCAGGGAAGGGTGCGTGGCGGTGACAGTGGACGAACGCCCACCATCGGTATCGCAGCGACGGTCGATCAACGCGCGTGCCGTGCTCCGCAACAGGTGGCGGCAATTGACCTCGATGCGTACCGCGTTGGTGTTGTTGTTCCTGCTCGCCCTCGCAGCAGTCCCCGGCGCCCTGCTCCCTCAGCGCAACCTCAACACACAGGCCGTCGATGCCTACATCGCCGCGCGCCCGGTTCTCGGACCGGTGATGGACACGCTGGAATTGTTCGACGTCTTCGGAAGTTTCTGGTTCACCGCCGTGTACGTCCTGCTGTTCCTCTCGCTGATCGGGTGCCTGACCCCCCGACTGGTCGAACACGCCAAATCCTTGCGCGCACAGCCTGTTCGAGTACCTCGAAACCTCATGCGACTGCCGCTGCATCACCGCGGCGAACTCCCCGGCAGCCCGGAAAAGATCATGGGCGAGATCACGCAGCATTTGAAAGGATGGCGAACGGCCCTCCGCCCCGAACCGAACGGGGTGCTCACTCTCTCCGCCGAGAAGGGCTATACCCGCGAGGCAGGAAACCTGCTCTTTCATTTCTCGCTGATCGGTCTGCTCGTTGCCATCGCCATCGGCAAGCTCTTCGGCTACGAGGGCTCGGTCATCGTCATCGCCGACAACGGACCTGGTTTCTGCAACACCTCGCCTGCGATCTACGACTCCTTCCGCACCGGCAACAGCACCGACGGAACCGGACTCGAGCCCTTCTGCATCCGGGTCAAGGACTTCACCGCCGACTACCTCGACAATGGTCAGGCCAAGATGTTCACCTCGAACATCTCCTACCAAACCGCCGACGACATCACCGCCGGCACCTGGCGAGACTTCCAACTCCAGGTCAACGAACCCTTACGGCTCGGGGACGAGCGTGTTTATCTCACCGGACACGGTTATGCCCCCGAATTCACCGTCACCTTCCCCGACGGCCAGAGCCGCACCGAGGCCCTACAGTTCCGCCCGGACGACGCCACCACGTTCCTCAGCAGCGGGGCGCTGCGGTTCGACCCGCCCGGTGGAACATACGCCACCGCCGACGAGCGACGCCGAGGCCAGATCGCCATCGAAGGTCTCTTCGCGCCCACGGCACAATTCAACGGAACCCTGCTGTCCTCCCGCTTCCCGGAATTGGTTGATCCAGCTGTGGCAGTGGACATCTACAAAGGCGATACCGGCCTCGACACCGGCATCCCGCAGTCGATCTTCTCGCTGAACAAGGAGATGATCAATCAGGGCCGGCTGGTGAAACAGGACCGGGTCAACCTGCGGCCCGGGGAGTCCACAACCCTCTCCGACGGCACTGTCGTCCGGTTCGACGGCGCCAAGGAGTTCGCGAACCTGCAGGTCGGGTACGACCCTGCACAGCGGTGGGTTCTCGTGTTCGCCATCACGATGATGACCGGACTCCTGATCTCCCTGGTGATCACACGCCGCCGTGTCTGGTTCCGGGTCCACCCCGGCGAGCACGGCGCCTCGAGAGTGCACATGGGCGGGTTGGCTCGCACCGATCACGCGGGATGGGGACCTGAATTCCAGACCCTCCGCTCACAGATCTGGCCGCCGACAACCTCGAGCGACTCCGAGACCCACGACAGAGAAACGGTGTAGCACAATGCCGATCGACGACACCCTCGCCCGTTGGAGCGACATCAGCTTCGAGACCGCCTTCGTGGTCTATCTCCTCGCAGCGATCGCATTCCTCGGGCAACTGGCAACGACCCGTACCGCGGCACTGCACAATATGGAGCGACTGCGCACGCGCGTGATCGCAGCGACATCGACGACGCCAGGACGCATTCCCGACACACCCCGTCGGGTTCCCTCCGAACGCTTGGCCCGCACCGGACTCGGGCTGGTGATGGTGGCACTGACTCTGCACATCGGGTCGATCGTGCTTCGTGGGATCGCCACCAGCCGGCCGCCGTGGGGCAACATGTACGAATTCGTCTCGGTCACCTGCGCTGCCGGTGTTCTGGCTGCACTGTGGGTTCTGCGCTCGAAGCCGCTGCGCACCCTGTGGTTGTTCGTCCTGGTGCCGACGTTGATCCTACTGTTCGTCGCCGGAACCGTGCTGTACGCCAATGCGGCGCCGGTAGTGCCGGCGCTGCAGTCGTATTGGCTCCCGGTGCACGTTTCCATCATCTCGCTCGGAAGCGGAGTGTTCCTGATCTCCGGTGTGGCGAGTACGTTGTTTCTGCTTCGAATGCGGTATTCCGCGAACACCAGCAGCCGAGTGGGCCGAATCGTCGCCCGTCTGCCCTCCGCGCAGACACTGGATACGCTGGCCTACAAGACCACCATCTTCGCATTTCCACTCTTCGGTGTCGGCGTCATCCTCGGTGCAATCTGGGCCGAAGCCGCATGGGGCCGGTTCTGGGGCTGGGACCCGAAGGAAACGGTCTCCTTCATCACCTGGATCGTCTACGCCTCCTACTTGCACGCCCGCGCCACCAGCGGATGGCGCGACACCCGGGCAGCATGGATCAACATCGTCGGATTCGTGGCGATGCTGTTCAACCTGTTCATCATCAATATGGTCGTCTCCGGACTGCATTCCTACGCAGGATTGAACTGATGACTCCCGCTACGTGTCTCCGAGCGCGTCCGCGAGGTCCTGCGGAATCGGCATCGGCGTCGTCAGCCCCGCCTCCACCCGGCCGGTGTTACCGACCGGGTATCGCCCGGACCACGATCCTGGAGCAGCGACAACGATCCGGATCAACTGTCCCCAGGATTCGCGCCGATCATGCTCTTTTGCAGCAGCTTTCAACATCTCGACGTGGTTGCGAGTATGCAACCACGGATAGGGCTGCGAGAGGATATGTGCTCGTTCGAGGTGATGCCACCGCACCTCGGTTGTCGATGCCCCTGCTGCCGCAGTCATTTCGATCGCATAGAGCTTGCGTGCAGTCCGATTACCTCTCACAGGACTCTATCTCTTTCCGTGGCCGGGTTCGCTGTGCGCGGGCGTCGACGTGCAGCAGGTACATCCATCCGAGCACCCGGACCTGTCATCGTCTGCTCCGATCGGCGTCGGTGATGTCGCCGCGTGAGAGATCAGTAGGTTTCCAGGCGCGAGAGGTGCGGCGTTCTTCGGCGCCGGGGCGCAGCAGGCGTCTTCGAAGGTCGCCGCGGGTGCGATCGTGACATTGAGGGCACCGGACGCCGCGGGCGGTGGGACGAATCCGTCCAAGGGCGTGGTGCGGGCGGCGCGAATCGCGTTGGCGATGACCAGGACTTCGGCGAGTTCGTGGACGAGCACCACAGTGGCCAAGCCGAGGACACCGGTAGCAGCCAGCGGGACGAGCACGCCGATGATCGCAATCGACAAAGCAATGTTCTGGATCATGATGCGCCGGGCGCGCCGAGCATGGGCCAGTACCTGGGGTAGGTGCCGTAGGTCCTCACCCATGAGGGCTACATCGGCGGTCTCGATGGCGACGTCGGTTCCCATCGCGCCCATGGCGATACCGACATCTGCGGTCGCCAAGGCGGGAGCATCGTTGACGCCGTCACCGACCATGGCAATCTTTCGTCCGGCCGCGATGTCGGCCAGCAGTGCCGCTTTGTCCTCGGGTAGAAGCTCCGCGTGGACAGCGGTGATACCTGCTGCCCTCGCCAGGGCCCGCGCGGTGAGCGCGTTGTCGCCGGTGAGCATCGCGGTGTCGATGCCGAGCGAGGTGAGTCGCCGGACAGCGTCGGCAGCCTCGGGTCGGAGTTCGTCGCGGACGGCGATCGCAGCGATCAGAACTCCGGCGCGTTCGACGAGTACCACTGTGGCACCGCCGCTTTGCAGACGAGCAACATCGGAGCCAAACGTGTCCGCGCTGGGGTGGGTGTCGAACCAGCTCGGCTTTCCGAGCCTGATGTCGGCGCCGTCGAGGGTTCCGGTCAGGCCGTGTCCGGCGATGGCAATGACATCATCGGCTGCCGCAACGGTCGATACGGAGGCCAGGATGGCGCGGGCGAGAGGATGCTCGCTGCGAGCTTCGAGCGCAGCTGCAACAGCCAGCGCGTCCTCGCGGCTGATTCCCGCAGCGGTGACGACGTCGACGACCTCGGGTGTTCCTGCGGTCAGGGTGCCGGTCTTGTCCAGCGCGACGACGCGGATGCGGCCCAGCTCTTCCACTGCTGCACCGCCTTTGATCAAAGCTCCGTTGCGGCTCGCGGCACCGATGGCCGCGACCACCGACAGCGGCACCGAGATGGCCAACGCGCACGGTGATGCCGCAACCAGGACCACCAATGCTCGTTCGAGCCACAGCATGGGGTCACCGATCACCGCACCGATGCCGCCTACGAGTGCGGCGAGAATCATGATCGAGGGCACGAGAGGACGTGCAATACGGTCCGCCAGCCGCTGGCCGGACCCTCTGCGGTCCTGGGCCTGTTCGACGATGCGGACGATGCGAGCCAGTGAACTCTCCGATGCCGGCGCGGTGACGGTGATCTCGATGGCCCCGCCGCCGTTGATGGCACCGGCGTGCACGTCGTCACCGACACCGGCTTCGATGGGTACGGACTCGCCAGTGATGGCGGACACGTTCAGATTCGTCGAACCGCGTGCGATGGTGCCGTCCGTAGCAGCTCGTTCGCCCGGCCGCAGCACCATGGTGTCCCCTACGACGACGTCGTCGGGGGACAGGGTCGACTCGATCCCGCCGCGAATGATCGACACTGTCGGCGGCACCAAGGACAGAAGTGCGCGTAGTCCGCGGCGGGTCTTGGTGACCGCATATTCCTCGAGCCCCTCGGCGATGGAGAACAGGATGCCGAGCATCGCGGCTTCGGGGATCTGGCCCAATGCGATGGCGCCGAGGAGTGCGATCGTCATCAGTGTGCCGACACCGATTCGGCCGTGTCGCAGATTCCTCACTGCCGCGGGAACGAAAGTGACGGCGGCGATCGCGGCAGCGATCAGACCGCCGACGGTCGCTACCGTGTCGGCACCTGTTCGACCGAGCAACCACGATGCGGCGAGGACGATCGCGGCTGCCGATGCGAGCTGCAGTTCGCGGACCTGCCACAGCCTCTGGGGTGCGTCGATGAGAGCCGAACTACCCGTGCTCGCACTGTCGGCGGCGGATTCGGTGTTCGGCGCAGCGGGGGTCGGTCCGCAACACGCGTCAGCCATGATCGACCCCGGTGAGATCAGCGGCGGTCGAGGCAGTGGCCAGTGGCTCGGCCAATATCGCGAGCAGTCGCGTGCCGCGATCGGTGAGCGAATACATGACCAACTTGCCCTCTCTGTTCGATGTGACGGCGTCCGCGGCCTTGAGTTTGCGAAGGTGATGGGAGACCAGCTTCTGGCTCTGTCCCACGATCCACGCAATGTCGCAGCCGCACATCCGCCCGCCCGCATTCAAGGCCAGTGCGATGGTCAGTCGGGTGGGGTCACCGAAGGCTCGAGCAGCATCGGCAAGCGGTTCGATATCGCCGAGCGCGGGCAAGGTGGCGCGAACGCTCTCGGCGTACGGGAGGTCCATACACAGCAGATCGCACGAATCCAGAGGTTCCAAGGGCATGACCACAATCTAACAATCATGCGATCGTTAGGGAAGACGTTCGAGCAAACATTCGTGCGATTGTTAGTGTATGTCGGTTAGAACCGCCCATATCGGGCCACGTCAGTCGGAACGAATCGAGAAGAAGGTAGTTGCATGAGCCGACCGTTGAAGATTTCGTTGTCCCTGGTGATCGTGTTCGCCGCCGCGTTGGCAGTATTTCTGGTGGTGGACCGATCAGGGTCTCCGGATGCCGCGGCCACTGAACAGGCTGCGGCCGACCCCGCCTCGATTGCGGTGCGCGAGAACAGTCATCGGTTGAACTCGGTACCCGACGGCCGGGTCACATTCGTGGAGTTCCTCGACTTCGAATGCGAGGCATGCCGGGCCGCCTACCCGGCGATCGAACAACTACGTGAAGAGTACGGCGATCGGGTGAGCTTCGTGGCTCGCTACTTTCCCATCGCCTCCCACTTCAATGCCGAACGTGCTGCACGCGCAGTCGAAGCTGCAGCCCAGCAGGGCGGCTTCGAGGCGATGTATCAGCGGATGTACGAGACGCAGGCGCAGTGGGGCGAACAGAAGGTTCCACAGGACGAGCTGTTCCGCAGTTTCGCAGTCGAACAGGGACTCGACATGGAAAAGTTCGATGCCGCCTACACCGACCCTGCGACGCTCGAGCGCATCGAAGCCGATGTCGCGGACGGAATGGCGCTCGGCGTGCAGGGCACACCGACGTTCTTCCTCAACGGCACCAAGATCGAACCCACCACCTACGGAGACCTCGCCGATGCCCTCGACGCTGCACTCGGCTGACCTCGCAACCGCCCCAACCCGGCACAGCGGACCGTTCGGCCGGAGCTTGCCCTGGCTGCTGCTGGTGGGCGGCCTGACCGGACTGGTCGCCGCGTTCGTGCTCACAGTGGAAAAATTCGCTCTTGCGCTCGATCCCGACTATGCCCCGACATGCAGCATCAACCCGGTACTCAACTGCGGATCGGTGATGGACACCCCGCAGGCATCCGCATTCGGATTCCCCAATTCGCTCCTCGGGATCGCAGGCTTCGCAGTCGTGGCAGCAGTGGGCGCCGCCCTTCTCGCCGGCGCGGTGTTCGCACCGTGGTTCTGGGGTGCCATGCAGCTCGGCGTCACTGCTGCTGCAGTCTTCGTGCACTGGCTGATAGCGCAGAGCCTGTACCAGATCGGCGCCTTGTGCCCGTACTGCATGGCGGTGTGGGGGGTCACCGTAACGATATTCTGGTACGTCACTCTGCGGAACCTCGACAGTGCCAGGTCGAAACCCGTTCCCCGGCAATGGCTCCGACAATGGTTCCGACAATGGCCTGACTCGGTGGTACGCAATCACTCCATTCCGCTGACCGTGTGGTTTCTCGCCGTGATCGCTCTGATCGCGCAGCGCTTCTGGTCGTACTGGTCCACGCTCCTATGACCCGCCACGTACCGTCGGCCCCTCCGCCGCGCCCTCAAGAGAGAAGGTCGGGCAGGTGACGCGCGGCTGGTCGATTGTCATGCTCGTACTTGTCGTTGCATCGATCGCCGCACTGTGGCCCCGGTCCAGCGCCGACGAGCGAGCATCTACCGCGAACTCCAGCGTGCCGGTCGGACCCACACCGTCCAGCCCGCCCCACTCCGGCACCGCCACCGTGGACCCCGCAGTGTCATCGTGCCCGGTTCCGGTTCCTGGACCGGGACGAGGCGGTCCGCTTGCCGGGGTAACGGCGCGCTGCATCGCCGACGCGGCCGAAGTCGACCTCGGCGAAGCTCTGGGCAGCGAGGTGACGCTGCTCAATCTCTGGGCATCCTGGTGCGCTCCGTGCCGCACCGAGATGCCCGTCCTCGACACCTACGCCGCAGAACCCGACGCGATCCGAGTCGTCGGAATCAATGTCGAGGACCGGCCCGCAGACGCTGCCGCGCTGCTGACACAACTCGGCATTCGCTACCCCAACTACATCGACGACGGCGCCGTCCAGAACGCACTTCCGGCTCCGCCGGTCCTTCCCCTGAGCTTCCTCGTCCGTCCGGACGGAACGATCGAGCGCGTCACCGACCCGACGGTGTTCGAGACTCCAGATCAGATCCGCACTGCAATAAAGGATTACACCTCATGAGACGCTGTCTACGTATGTGGGTTGATGCACGCCAGCGGGGCAGCAAGCCCGCTGCAGCAACGGCATCGATTCTTGCCGTCGTGCTACTGATCTCCGGATGCTCGGCCGGCGCCGGCGCAGTGTCATCGGGAGGTAGCTTCGACTTCGTAGCACCCGGCGGCCAAACGGACATCTTCTACGATCCACCCGAAACACGGGGAACCATAGGCGTACTCGCAGGACCCGATCTGATGGAGGAAGGCACGACCACCGCACTGTCGGACTACGTCGGTGACGTAGTGGTGATCAACCTCTGGGGCCAATGGTGCGGGCCCTGCCGCGGCGAAGCCGACGACCTCGAAGAGGTCTACGAATCCGCCCGCGAGCGTGGTGTGCAGTTCCTCGGAATCAACGTTCGAGATCCGCAGAAGGACAAAGCGCAGGACTTCGTGATCGACAACAACGTCTCCTACCCCTCGATCTACGACCCCTCGATGCGGACGCTCATCGCCCTCGGCGGGAACTATCCGACCAGTGTGATTCCCTCGACGCTGGTACTCGATCGCACACACCGGGTAGCGGCAGTCTTCATGCGCGCACTTCTCACAGAAGACCTGCTCCCGGTCGTCGAGCGGATAGCTGCCGAATGACGACCCTCTTCGCCCAAGACATCGGGTCGGCGTTCCAGAATGCGGCGTCGAGCGGCCCCCTGGTATTCGCACTCGCTGCCTGCATGCTCGCAGGGCTGGTCTCGTTCGCCTCACCGTGCGTTGTGCCTTTGGTGCCGGGATACCTGTCCTACCTCGCGGGCATCGCAGGCGCCGATGCTCGATCAGGCGATGCCCACTCACCCGGCACCTCGAACACCAAAGGGTCGTCGACGAGCCTGGCGAGTCGCTGGCGTGTGGCCGGCGCCGCGTCGTTGTTCGTCGCCGGGTTCACCATCGTCTTCGTCCTCGCCACAGCCTCGGTCTTCGGGGTCATCGGCACGCTGCGAATCAACGAGCAAGTACTACAACGCATCGGCGGTGTCATCACGATCATCATGGGTGCGGCATTCATCGGATTGATACCCGCCCTGCAACGCGACATCCGGTTCGCACCTCAACGCATCTCCTCCCTCGCGGGAGCCCCACTGCTCGGTGGGGTGTTCGCGCTCGGCTGGACGCCATGTCTGGGGCCTACCCTCGCTGGGGTGCTGTCCGTGGCGGCAGGAACCGAGGGTGCTACCGCAGCCCGCGGGGTCACTCTCATCGTCGCGTACTGCCTGGGACTCGGTCTGCCGTTCGTCATCCTTGCGTTCGGCTCGAGTTCGGCGATGCGTGGTGTGGGGTGGCTTCGGAGGAACTCCCAGCGGATCAAGGTTGCGGGCGGTGTCGTCATGATCGCAGTCGGGGTAGCGCTGCTGACAGGCGTATGGGGGTTGTTCATCGCCTGGATACGCAACGAATTCGTGACTGCGGTTGTACTGCCCATCTGATGGTGGGCACCCCCCCCCTGATCTGCACACGCGTTGCGCAGTTCGGGTTACCGAACTATATTTTCAGGGTCCTGTAATCCCGTCGGCGTTGGGTGTGATGTCATGGCTGTGCTTCAACGCCGATCTCCCCGGGCGTCGTCGAGGTTCCGAGCGGGATTCGTCCTGCTCGGTCCGGCGTTCGTCGCCGCGATCGCCTATGTCGATCCCGGCAATGTCGCCTCCAACGTCAGTGCGGGCGCACAATTCGGATATCTACTGGTCTGGGTGATCGTCGCGGCGAACGTCATGGCCGGCCTCGTGCAGTTCCTGTCCGCCAAACTCGGCATCGTCACCGGCATGACCCTCCCGGAGGTTGTCCGGGAGAAGTCGAGCAGGCCTGTGCGGCTGGCGTACTGGGGGCAGGCCGAAGTCGTAGCCATGGCAACCGATCTCGCCGAGGTGGTCGGTGGTGCTATCGCCCTGTACTTACTTTTCGACCTACCGCTTCTGCTCGGGGGTCTCATCACCGGAGCGGTATCGATGTTGCTGTTGCTGGTACAGGACCGCCGGGGTCAGCGTCCGTTCGAGTTCGTAATCCTGGGGCTGCTCGGTGTCATCGCCGTGGGGTTCTTGGCCAGCGTTGTCGTCGAACCGCCATCGTTCGCCGAAGCGGCAGCCGGGTTGGTTCCCCGATTCGACGGCGCCGAAAGCGTATTGATCGCAGCCGCGATGCTCGGTGCGACAATCATGCCGCACGCGGTGTACCTGCACTCCGGCCTCGCACGTGATCGTCACGGTCACCCCGAGGCAGGGCCTGTCCGTCGGCGGTTGCTGCGGATCACCCGCGTCGATGTCGGGTTGGCGATGCTGCTCGCCGGTGCGGTGAACATGTCGATGCTGCTGTTGGCAGCGTCGACGCTGGGGGGCCGCGAGGGCGTCGATTCCATCGAAGGAGCCCACGCCGCAGTAGGGGACACTCTAGGGCCGGTCGTAGCACTGTTGTTCGCGGTGGGACTGCTTGCCTCCGGTTTGGCGTCGACATCGGTCGGGGCGTACGCCGGTGCGATGATCATGGATGGCCTACTGCGCAAGCGCATCCCGATCATGGTGCGACGGCTCGTGACCCTGATTCCGGCACTGGCGATCCTCGCCGCTGGGGTCGACCCCAGTCGCGCACTCGTCGTCTCACAAGTCGTGCTGTCCTTCGGTATTCCGTTCGCCCTCATTCCATTGGTGCGGTTCACCTCCGACCGCATGTTGATGGGCAGCGATGCCAATCACCGAATCACGGCGTACGCGGCATGGCTCATCGCGGGAATCGTTGTCGCGCTCAACATTGCGCTGATCTACCTCACCGTATTCTGACGTAGCTACCGCTGGCGGCGCGGCGCAATTCCGATCAGCGCTGAAATGGGCGAGCCCCGGCCCCAACCCGAAACTCATCCGATGGTCGTCGGTGCCCGCCACCCGGCGACCATCGGGGACAGTGAAAGAAAAGATCCAAGATGCGCGGCCACCCGCGCTGTAACAGGTGAAACGCGTACCGCACTCGTAGCCTTGACGACTACAGGGGGACGCTGTTGGTCGCTACTTTTCGCTCCGAAGTCGAACGGGAACCGCATCGTGGGTGCATGCATTGGTTCAACACCAGCCGCCTGCACTCCTCGATCGCCTACCTCAACCCGTCGACTACGAGTACCGACGGCAAATGCTCGACCGCCACCTCCAACCGCGAAGTGGCTGGGAACTAGGGGTCTCCATCAGATCCAGGATGCCTCAGTATCGGTGTTGGCGAGGTTGACCTGCGCTGTAGTTCACTCCCGGTCTGATTCTTCGTGGGTGGCCCCTGAGTGGAGATTGGTGGGTGTCGAATCAGCGACACGCTGTTCGAGCCATCGCGTAACCTCGTGGCACTCTGATCGTTCGGCGGCAGCGAAGGGTGTCAGTCCGTCGTATCCGATCCAGTTGATGTCGGCGCCATGGTCCAGTAGGACTGTGGCGGTGGAGACATGACCTCCATGGCATGCGCCCCAGAAACTACTGGTGACGCTCTCGTGGGTGGTCAACTCCGATTCCAGGAGTCGTTCGACTTCACTCTCGAGGCCGAGAGCAGCTGCTTCGAACAAATTGACTGAAGCTCCGTGCGCGACGAGTCGACGCGCGGCATCCCATTGCCCGAACGCTGTCGCATCTGCCAGAGGTGTCCCGCCTGCAATGACCGCGCCCTTTGCCTCGATATCTGCGCCTACGTTCAGCAACGCATCTATAGCTTCGACATCGTTGCTACTTGCCGCCCAGTGCAGCGGCGTTTCCGAGTGCTCGCCCAGACTGGGGGAGTTGGGATCTGCTCCGGCCGAGGCAAGGACGGTGATGGTTTCAGCGACGTTCGGAAAATGGCCCGGCCAGTCGGTGGCCACGTGCATGAGGGTGCGCCCCTCGTGCCGAGGCAAACGGAGAGCGGCGAGTTCGGGCGTTGCTGCCAGCAGCCGTCGGAGTGTCGTGACATCGCCTACTCGAATCGCGGCGATGGCGGCCTCATGCATGGGATTGTCGATCAACGCGTCGAGGATCCACTGGTCGTCGGGGACACCTCTGGTACCGGTCGATGTCTGATAGAGGCGGCATTGCACGCCGAATCGATCGGCCGTGTCCACCGAACCCGGTTGCGATAGAGGCGTAGCCGCGACGTCGCTTCCGTTGACTCGCACCGTTGGTGAGCCGAGGAACCTGTTGGTTCGAGCTTGTTCGTCGGTGGTGATCTCGTTGAGCGCCACGGTCGCGGTGATGTGGTCTCGCTCGAGCAGATTGCGCAGGTGTGGCAGCAGTTGTTCGTGGTGTGGGCATCCCTTGACGTAGAGCACCTCGATGACCGGTGGCCCGTCGAGAATGCAGATGTCGGCGATCAACCCGTCCCGTAGCGTGACTCGGACTGTCATCTCCGGCGGCGCGTCGTCGTGATCGAGCCGGGAAACCTCTACACGGACTGTGAGGACGTTGTCCAGGGCGGTGTCAATTGGTTCGATGTTGCTGACACGAAGGGTGAGCCCACTGTCGAGCAGTCCGGCGTAGTGGTCACCTACTTGTGTCCGGTCGGTGCATTCGTGTCCCGCGCCGCGAAGTTCTCCGCCCCACCTCACATCGTCGGTCAGCAGGGCGGTGAAGGCATCGCGTGTACGTGCAGCCAAAGCAACAGTCAACGCAGTTGCCAGCTGGTCGGTCGCGCCATCGCGCGGTGATTCGGTCATTGTTCGAACTCCTGACACAGCGGGTGCCCCGGTTGGTGACGGGTTCCCTCGTTCAGCATGCGTATCTTGTGTTTCGTGCGGAGGGTCTTTTGGATTCAGCCTAGAGCGTTTCGATCCGCTGCACTGCATAGTGAACACTCACTGCAATTGCGTTTGTCGCAATTGAAACGACCCCGAACCTGCGCGATCTAATCATGGGTCGGTGATCGTGCGGTGGCCGCTGTGAGCGTTGCCGTAGCGTGCACTGCTCGGGGCGAGGCGGGGAACGAGCCGGACGTAGGCGACCATCCCGATCAGTTCCACCAATGTCTGTGTCACCACGACGACCGCTGCGAGAGACAGGGCCGGTGGGAGCGCGAGTGCGAGAGGCAGGACGACCAACGAATTGCGGGTGGCACCGGAAAAGATCAACGCCCGCGTGGCTGGAACATCTTGACGAGTCACCCGGGCGGTCGCCAGTCCGACGACTGCCATGATGATCAGGAACGCAGCGAAGATCGGCACCACCCCGACCAGCTTGGCTCCTTCGGTGCGGACCGCGTCGATCTGCGACGCAACGACAACGGCGAGGGTGGCCATCATGACTGGAACCATCACCGAAGCCATGAGATCCATTGCCTGGGTCCCGATTCGGTGTCGGCGAGCGAGCGCTTGGGTCAGCGCTGCCAGCATCAACGGAGCGACGATCAGTAGTACGAACGCTTCGACGAAGGGTGCGATGTCGATGATCTCCACCAGCTCGGATCCGACCAACAACCAGAGGTAGAGCGGAAGAAACAGGATCTGCAGCAGCATCAACAGCGGCGCGCTTGCGAGGAGTCTTTCCGATGCGGCCCCGGCCAGCCCGCTGAAGACGATGACGTAATCGATGCACGGCGCCAACAGCACCAGCAGCACCCCAACCAGGACCGCCTGATTGCCGGTTACGAACCGAGTGAGCGCGAACACGACGATCGGCACGAGAACGAAGTTGAGTACCACCACGGTGACGAGGAAGCGTCCGTCGCGCAGCGATGCACCGATGGCGGAGAACGGAACTGCGAGAAATGTCGCGTAGAGCAACACGATCAGCACCGGGTTGATGGCAGTCTCGAACGTGTGCGCCGACGACGGTGCACTCAACCCGGTGACGGCACCGACCAGCAGCGCGAGCAGGTAGAGCGGAATCTGGTGCTTCTCCAGCCATGCCACCACCGCGGTAGCGCTCGAATCGTTCACGCGGTGCCTGCTGCAGGGTTCGTCGAGATCAGCCAGGTGCAGTCCGGGTTGCACGGTGTCGACGCATCGGGTGTGTCCCCGAGACGGGTTGGTTGGGTCCCCAGGTAGAAGTCCAGTGTCTGTGTGAGTTTCGTGTCCGAGA